>NZ_DATEMB010000052.1:0-53042 GCF_035276005.1 Rhizorhapis sp. | reverse complement strand
CACTCACGCGGCATTGCTGGATCAGGCTTTCGCCCATTGTCCAATATTCCCCACTGCTGCCTCCCGTAGGAGTCTGGGCCGTGTCTCAGTCCCAGTGTGGCTGATCATCCTCTCAGACCAGCTAAGGATCGTCGCCTTGGTAGGCCTTTACCCTACCAACTAGCTAATCCTACGCGGGCTCATCCTTGGGCGATAAATCTTTGGACTTACGTCATCATCCGGTATTAGCAGTCATTTCTAACTGTTATTCCGAACCCAAGGGTAGATTCCCACGCGTTACGCACCCGTGCGCCACTAGATCCGAAGATCTCGTTCGACTTGCATGTGTTAGGCATGCCGCCAGCGTTCGTTCTGAGCCAGGATCAAACTCTCAAGTTTGATGTCCCCGCTGATCCAGGTGGAATAACCCAAATCAACGAGCTCATTTCAAGGAGCCGTTCCTGCACAAATCTTACATGGTGTGTAGGACATATAGGAACGGCTTAAATTTGACCGAGTTACCAACGCCTTGAAGCCGTTGGACCCGGGGCCGCCGCCCACATGTCCCTTCATCTAAATTTACGATGTCAAAGAGCCGACGTCTCTATTTTCCCCGCTATCGCTATCGGGGGAAACGTTGCCGTTTCTGTAGAGACGACCGTGGGAGCAGCGCCGCTAGGCCGCCGCCCCGTCCGGTGAGAGGGCATATATGGGGGGCTTCCCGCACCGTCAACGCCTTTTTGCATTTTTGTTTCAGAATTTTTCGGATTTGGCCGTTAAGCACGGTTTTCAGCGGTTTTTCAAAGAGGTGAAACAGGGCTTCATGGCTGTGGCGGACGCAGATGCAGACGAATCAGGCTTCGGCAGGCGGATAAAAAATGCTGTTTTCTGGCGTTCGGGCAGTCAGATCGTCGCTCAACTGATCAGTTGGGCCTCGACTCTGGCGGTGATCCGAATCCTTTCGCCAGCCGATTACGGCCTGTTCGCCATGACTCAGGTGATTCTGACCTTCCTCACCTTCCTCAACGGCTATGGCCTCATCAGCGCGCTGGTTCAGTCAGAGACGCTGGAGCAGTTCAGGCTCCGCCAGGCATTCGGCCTGATGCTTTTGCTGAATGGCGCGCTGGCGATTCTGCAGGTGGCGGTGATGGCCCCCCTCGCCGCGGATTATTATGACCAGCCGCTGGTCGCGAATCTGCTCCGCATCCAGGCCCTGCTCTATCTCGCGACACCCTTCATTGCTTTGCCCGAGGTGCTGATGGGCCGGTCGCTCGATTTCAGGCGCCCTGCGTTAGCGAATCTGATCGCTGCTGCTGCGGCCGCGGCGGTGGCGATCGGCGGCGCGCTATCGGGCTGGGGCGTCTGGACGCTGGTCTTTGCCCCCATCGCGGGCTTCTGGGTGAAAGCCGTCGGCTATATGCTGGCAACTCGCCTGTTCATCTGGCCGAGTTTCGACTTCCGCGGCACAGGCGGCATTATCGGCTTTGGAGCCTCCCTACTGGGAAGCCAGCTTTTCTGGATGTTCCAAAGCCAGGCGGACATATTCATCGGCGGGCGGATGCTGCCTCCGCATGAACTGGGACTTTATGCGGAAGCGCTGTTCCTGACCCAGATATTCGCAGCCAAGTTCATCCCGGCTCTCAACGACGTGGCCTTTCCCGCTTATGCGCGGATGCAGGGCGACGTGGGACGGCTTGCCTGGTCCTTCTGCAAGGCTGTGAAGCTTATTCTTCTCATCGCCTGCCCGCTTTACGTCGGCATGGCCGTAACGGCAGGGCCGCTGATAGAGACCCTGCTTGGGCGCAAATGGATAGAAATGGCGCCGCTCATTTCGATTCTCGCGCTCGCCATGCCGTTCATGACGGTACAGGTGATGTTCGCCCCTGCCAGCAACGCACTTGGCAGGCCGGGAACCACTGCCCGAATCGCTGGCGTCGGAGCGGTGCTGATGCCGGCGGCGTTCCTCATCGGAATTCCTTTCGGCGCGGCCGGCCTTGCCTGGGCCTGGGCACTGGCCTTTCCACTGCTGACACTGGTGACGATTCGGATGGCAGGAAAGCCCATGGGGGTGAGCTATGCCGATATTGGCCGGTCGGCGCTACCCGCTGTGGCGAGTTCGGCCCTGATGGCGGGAATTGTCCTGCTGGTTGGGAAGATACTGCCTCCGATGCCGGCATTCCTCACGCTTGCCCTGATGGTGCTTGCCGGAGCCCTGTCCTACGCCGTGATCCTCTTTGGATTGGCGCGCGAGACGGCGGACGAACTGCTTCGCCTTCTGGGGCGCAAACAAGTGCCCGCCCCTCCCCAAGGCGAATCAGGCGCTCTGGATATAATCCCGCAGAGCTGAAGCCTCCGCCTCGATCTTGTCGATCCGGTATTTGACGAGATCGCCGATCGATACAAAGCCGATGAGCCGCTCCCCTTCGCAGACCGGCAAGTGACGCATACGCCGCTGCGTGATCAGCGACAGGGCGGTGAGCACCGACATGCCGGGAGCCACCGTATGGACCGGGGATGTCATTACCTCCCCTACAGGGACGTCAAGCACGGACGATCCCTGCGTGGCGATCTGTCGGACGACATCGCGCTCGGAGAACATTCCGACGACCTTGCCCCGCTCCATCACCGGCACACAGCCAATCCGCCGTTCCGCCAGCAGCGCTATGACCGATCTCACCGTCTCCCCGCTGCCGACCTGAACCACTTCCGTTCCCTTGTCATGCAGGATTGCCGCTATGGTCATACGAATCCCTCCTTTTCTTTTATCCTGGACCTTGATGATCCCACGGCTCATCCCCAAAGGGAAGGAATGAATGATAGGAAGCCGGACCTGGACGATCCCGAATATGCCGCCTTTGCATGGGGCCGTTACTGGCGAATCATGCGGTGGATGGGTCTTGCGGCGCTCATCTGCGTGATCGTGGGCGTGGGGCTGCTTTGGTGGTGGAACGGGGTACCGTCCGTTCACATGCTCATTGCCTCGGCGGCGGGCATCGGTTTTACCGTTATGCTGACGGCGGCGCTGATGGGGCTGGTCTTCATGTCGAGCGGGACCGGACATGATGAGCAGATTCACGACCCGCTGAAAAATGAGAAGGACATTGATGACTGATTCGGGGAAAAGCCTCTCGGCAGTGCGCGATCCGGTCTTGCGGACCGTGCCGCAGCCAAGCAACATCAACGCCAATGGTCATATTTTCGGCGGTTGGGTGCTGAGCCAGATGGACATCGCGGGCGGCATCATCGCCGCGCGCGAGGCGCAGGGGCCGGTGGCCACGGTTGCGATCGAGGCGATGGAGTTCATCGAACCCATCCTGCTGCACGACATCATCTCCATCTATGCGGAGGTGAAGCGTCGGGGACGTACCTCGCTCGCTATCGGCCTGGACGTGATCGCAAGCCGTGGCCGTGGCCGGGAAGAGATACGCGTGACGAGCGGGCTGTTCACCTTTGTTGCCCTGGACGACAATCATCGGCCCAAACCGCTCCCCCCGGTCTGAGCTTATAAGGGCGCTGATTTTTCCAGTGCCGCCTTGCGCTTCACAAGCTCCACCATCTCTGCCTGAACTTCGAAAAGTTCAATGCACCGCTGCTCTTCCGGCGTCAAAGTGCTGCGGTCGAGGCGCGCCACCAATATTTTTACCGCATCGGTGATCTGGCCGATCTGGCGGCCATAACTGCCGACCTGCTGAAGGATCGACCGTTCCATGTCCGGGTCGCGGCTGAGCCCCAGATTGACCGTGACATTGCCGAACTGATTACCGTCCCATACCCAGGTCCAGGGATTGATGCTTTGCGTAACGTCGCCCGAGAGCGGCAGCCTGAAATGCTCCATCGATGGTCCTCCCAGCTATGCATTGGGAATAGCATCAGCATGAGAGCAATGGGTCAAGCCTCCTCTCCCCTCCTCACCGCCGCGTCAGCGTGTAGTCCAGTCGAGCCGTGCCATTCGCCGGAACCGTCAACTTCCATAGAAGATCGCTATTTTTCCGCCCCAGCTTCGCGCTCACTCCCGAATAGGTGAAGGCGTCCGATTGCTGCAGTCGAATCTCGACCGGCGCCTTGCGCTTGCCGGCATTGGTGACCGTCAAGCGGTAGGATGCCTTCTCCCCTTTGCCGCAGCCAGTGCATTCCAGCCGGTACTGGAGTTGGGGACTGGCGCCCGCTTCGGCTTCCACCTCCTCGCCGACGGCATGGTCACGGAGCTTGTCTTCGCCAAGAAGCATGTCCTGGCCTTCCACATTTTCGAACAGCGCAAGACCCCCGGACGGAAGTGGAACGCCCAGTCCCGCTTTCTCCTTGTTCTGCATCCGAACCAAGATCTGGAGCGGCGCAGGCTCGGTCACATTTTCCGGCCAGAGGGTCGCCCCATAAACATGGGTGAAGGGAATGCCCCGCTTTTCGAGCAGCGCCACCTGCTTCTGGCCATTGGCATTCAGATCAACCCGCATCGGCACGCGATAGAGCTTCAGGTCGCCCAGTTCCTCCTGCACGGCCTTGCGGCGTTGAGCAGTGACCGAAACGTCCATGGCCTCCGCGGCCATACGTGCCATCACTGGAGCAGGAGCCGCAGGTGGCAAAGCATTACCGGCAACGGCGCCCTCATACATCCGCATCTCCGCGGTGCTGGTGCTGTCCATCGGCCAGCAGCGCAGATTGAGGACGGGGGAAGGCTCGGGCGCGACAAGGGTTTGAAAATCGCTTTCACGATTCACCCTCCCCGCCACCGCGAGTAGCTGCGAATCGGCGAAGCTGACGTCGTTGCTGTTCGCGACCGTCAGCCAGCCGAACAAATCCAGCGCCTTCCCATCCTCATTCACTCGAGCGACGTAATTCGCCGCCCAGTCGAAACCCGTGGCGAGATAGGTGATGGTGACGTCGGCATTGACCGCCTGATCGCTTCGGGTGGTGACCGACAGGGTGGGCTTCGCCGAAAGCCCCTGCGGAAGCGAATCATAGACCAGCGTTTCAGGCAAGCCGGAGCAGCGCAGCCCTTCAAAGCCTTCGTCCGTCTGAAGCACGACCGCATTGTCCGGCCCGGAGCGAATCACTGCCTCTGTTTCCGTGATCTTGCCCGTGGCCGGATTGGTCCGCCGGATGTGCACCCGGTTGCCGAGCGTCCCGTCGAGCAGCGATGCAGGCGTCAGCAGCTTGGCATCCCTGTTCTTCTGGATCACCCCGCCGGGAAGGCCAGTCACCACAGCGCTGACCGCGATCATGCCGTTCGCCACGCCTTCGAATCGAATGAGCGATTCGCCCGCGGGCACAGCGATCCGCCTGTGCTCGGTGATGAGCGCGAAGCCGTTCAGCCAGTCCAGATTAATGCCTCCATCCCCACGATCCGGATCGCGATAGATGGTGACGGAGGTCGAATCAGGCGCGGGCGATGTAATGCTGTTCTGCGCGGCGGCGGGCGCGGCGGTCAGGAGGAGGGCGGCCAACATCCTCCCCGGCACGGGGAGGGGGACCATTCGAAGAATGGTGGAGGGGGATATCCTCTGGATGCAGCATAGAGAGGCCAGCCCCCTCCACCGCATTACATGCGGTCCCCCTCCCCGTGCCGGGGAGGATCTGATATGGCGCCTCATCTCAATACCGCGTCTCGAAAGTCGCCGTCACCGTGGCGCTGCCGTTGGCCGGCACATCGACAGTCCACCGCGTGGCGTTGCTGCTCACCCGCTCGCTCTTCTGGCTTTCTTCGACGATTCGCGTGTCGGTAAGATAAAAATCGAGCCCCGACTGCGTCAGGTCCACCTGCACCGGCTGCGCCTTTGCGTTGCTGATCTCATAGCGCATCGTCGAGCGCCATTTGGTGGGGGAGAGCCGCTCGCGCTTCTCCACGACCGTCTTTACCTTGACGTCAAAAGCCTGCCCGGTCGCCAGCGCCAGCTCGCTTCCCATGGGTGTATGGCCGATCCGGTTTTCACCGATGAACTGCGGCGCGCCGCCCGCATCCTTCATATAGAAGCGCACGGTCCCAGCAGGCAACGCATCGCCAAGGCCCCCTTTGCTGGAGGAAGAAAATTTGAGGACGGTGTTGAAGCTTTGCGGCTCCTCGATCGTCTGAAGCCAGCCCACCCGATATTCATAAGTGCGGCGGGCAGGTACACCTTGCACATCCAGGAAGCTGACCTGCTTGGTCTGCCGGTCGGCGATGGTCGTGCGCCCGCTGATCGGATACAGATAATAATCCCCAAGCTGTTCGCGCGCCGCCGTTTCAGTCCCAGCCTCCCTGATGTTGCTCATTTCGGGCTGCGGCGGATAGATCATCGGGCGGACGCGGCCATTCCGCCCCTGATTGATGCTGCCTGCGACCAGCAGCGTATCGGCATTATTATAGGTGGTGCCGCTATTATTGGTGAGCGTCACCCAGCCCTGCACATCGATGCGCGCAGCCTTTTCATCATAAAGCGCAACATAGTCGGCGCTCCACCCAAGACCCGGCGTCAGATAGCGAAGCGAGGCAGGGCGGCTGCCGGTCCGTTCGCTGTCGACCGTGACGGATAGGGTGGGCCGCGGGCGGAGATTGGGGGGAACCTTATCGAAAATAACCCGTACCGGCAGGCCATCGTCGCGCAGCACTTCGATCTGGTTGCCGATCTGAAGGACAACGCCGCCATTCACGGCCAGCACCTTCGCCTGTTGGCGCGTCTCGCCGCCGGTGGCGGGATTGGTGCGGACGATGGTGACGATTTGCCCCACCGCCTTTTCCATCAGCTTGTCAGGGGACAGCAGATCGAAATCAAAGTTCTGTTCGACAATGGACGCGCCAGCCGCGTTGAAGGAGACGGTTTCAGGGCGAATCTGGGCCGACACATCGGGGAATTCCAGCCGCGTTGTCCCCGCCGGAATGTTGAGCTGCCGCACGTCCTGCACCAGCGCGAGATTGTCATTGTAGATGGTGACCGAGACATCGCCCTGGGCGCTTGGCCCACTCTGGGCAAAGAGAGCCGCAGGCGCGGCAGCGAGAAGCAAGGGCAGAACGCGAGCGAAGTGCATTTTTCTGTTTCTCCTTTTTCCTCTTTCCCTGAGAGGACTTACAACAACGCGCCTCTGCCGCAACAAAAAGGGCGGCGCCGGTTCGGCGTCGCCCTCTTGTTTACGGATGCTTTTTGACCCTGCGATGAACGGAGGGATTTGTGCGCTGAATTACTCTGCAGCTTCAGCCGTTGTCCGCGTGCGGCGGGTCCGCTTGCGCGGTGCAGCCACTTCCTCGCCGCTGTCATTGTCTGCGCGAGAGATGGACGGCGGCAGAATTGCCGCGTCCATGCCATGGTTTTCCTCGGCCGCCTGCGCCTTGGGAGCGCGCTTCTGACGCGGAGCACGCTTCGGCTTGGCCGCCGCCTCCTCCACAGCAACGGGTTCAGCCGGTAGCGTCTCGGGCGCCCGTTGGACCGGCGCAGGCGCTTCCGCTTCTACCGGAGGCGGCGCTTCTTCCCGCTGGCCACGGCCACGGCGCGGGCCACGCTCACCCTGCCGGTCATTCCGCCGGTCAGGACGTTCGTTCCTGCGTTCGAAACGAGCTTCCCGTTCAAAACGAGGTTCGCGCTCAAAGCCGCGCTCCTCCATTTCACCCGATCGCGGCTGCGCCTCTTCGGTATCGCCGCCAACGCCTTCGCCTTCGAGCTCCAGATCTTCCTCTTCATCCATATCGAAGCGGTTGTCGTCGCGGTTCCGGCGCCAGTTCTGCTGCTCTTCCTGGCGGGCGCGATTGTCGGCGAGGACACGGAAATAATGGTCGGCGAACTGCAGATAATATTCTGCATTGACCCGATCGCCCTGCGTCTGCGCGTCACGCGCCAGATTCTTGTATTTCTCAAGAAGCTGGGCCGCATTGCCGCGGGCGCGATTGTCGATGCGGTTACCCGAGTCTCCGCCCCGGCCATTGCCCTGGGGACGGGAATTGTTCCGGCCGCGACGGCGGCCGGCCTGCCGATTATTGATCAAAGTGACGTCCTTGTTTTCAATAACATCCCGAAAAGCGCCGCTCCCGGATTTGGATGCATATTCCCCAAAAGGGCCGGATTGCCTGGGCAATGCCGACCGTCCTGTTGCCAGAGCCGCCGGACATCAGCGCCTTCATGACCTTGGGAGCAGGTGCGGGGAAATCCATTTTACGCTGGATGACGCCGCCCCCTTGAAGAGCGCTGTTAAACCGTCCGTCGGTAGAAACCAAGTGAAATCTCTGGCGGCCACGAAAAAGCGGGCGCTGCAGTCAATATAGGCCCGCTTGTCCCAATATTGAAGCCTCAAGGTGTAATGACAAGGCATCGATCGCGACCGGCAAGGTCCTGTTGGCAGCGGACATGAAGCCCCACTTGTTCAAACAGCCGGGCCGCGCTTCGTCCCTGATCAAAGCCGATCTCTATGGCCGCCATCCCCCCTGGTTCGAGCAGAGCGGGAAGCTGCGGTGCGATGCGGCGATAGTCGTCGAGCCCCTCCTCCCCGGCAAAAAGCGCGGCATGAGGTTCATGGTGCAGCACGTCGCGCGGAAGCATCGCATGGCTGCTGATATAGGGGGGATTAATGAGAATCAGGTCGAACCGTTCGGCTATCCCCCCGGCCCAATTCCCCTTCTGGAAATGGGCGCGGGAGGCAAGGTCAAGGCGCTCGGCATTTGCCTGGGCAATGGCCAGGGCGTCCTGCGAGATATCGACGCCGATTCCGGTGGCGTGCCGCCATTGGTCAAGAGCGGCGAGAAGAAGCGCGCCCGAACCAGTGCCAAGATCCAGCACCCGCATTGGCGGCCGGTCGCCAAAATGGGCCACCGCCGCGTCGAGCAGGGTCTCGGTATCCGGCCGGGGAATGAGAACCGCTGGCGTGACGTGAAGGGTTATGGTCCAGAAATCGCGCTCGCCAGTGATATAGGCAACAGGCTCCCCAGCGGCCCGCCGTTCGATGAGGGCGTGGAACTGGCTGGGCACTTCAAGATCGCGCAACTTTAGCAACAGCTCACTCCTCCCCATGCCCAGGGCATGAGCGAGCAATAGCTCAGCATCCAGGCGCGGGCTGTCGCTCTTGCCAGACAGGCGCTGCGTAGCGGCGCGGAGAAATTGGGAGGCGTTCATTCCGATTGACCATCATCTCCGCGAAGGCAGGGACCCATCGCCTGAACCAACCACCTGATTCCGCGTCGGGCGATGGATTCCCGCCTTCGCGGGAATGACGACAACAGGAGAAAGGAGATCACCCCGCCCCGTCCAGCTGTGCCAGCCGGGCGGCCTCATCCTCTGCAATGAGCGCAGAGACAATCTCCTGCAGTCCCGGCCCTTCCAATATCTCCGGTAGGCGGTGGAGCGTCAGGTTGATCCGATGGTCGGTCACCCTGCCTTGCGGAAAATTATAGGTGCGGATGCGTTCGGACCGATCGCCCGAACCCACCATTGCCTTGCGCGCGCCCGCCTGCTCGCTGGCCGCGCGGTCGCGTTCCAATTCATAGAGCCTGGCCCGGAGCACCTTCAACGCCTTGGCCTTGTTCTTGTGCTGCGACTTTTCATCTTGCTGGGATACTACCAGACCGGTCGGCAAGTGCGTGATGCGCACCGCGCTGTCCGTCGTGTTCACATGCTGCCCGCCCGAGCCCGAGGCCCGGAAAACGTCGATGCGCAGGTCCTTGTCCTGGATGTCGACATCGACCTCCTCCGGCTCCGGCAGGACGGCGACCGTCGCGGCGGAGGTGTGGATTCGCCCGCCGCTTTCGGTAACGGGCACGCGCTGGACACGGTGGACGCCGCTTTCAAATTTCAGCTTGGCGAACACACCTGTGCCGGCGACGCTGGCGACGACTTCCTTATAGCCGCCAACATCTGACGGGCTGGCGGAGATAAGCTCGATCTTCCAGCCCTGCTCCTCGGCATAGCGCGTGTACATGCGGAAAAGGTCGCCCGCGAAAAGCGCCGCCTCATCGCCGCCGGTTCCGGCACGAATCTCCAGCATGGCGGGACGGGCGTCCGCCGCGTCCTTGGGCAGCAGTTGCAGTGCCAACGCCCGCTCTGCCTCCGGGAGCTGTTCGCGGATGGAGCGGATTTCCTCCTCGGCCATCTCACGCATGTCCGGGTCGCCCTCCGGGCCGGTCATATATTCAAGCGAGGAAAGCTCCTGCCGAAGGCGGCGCAAATCATGCGCCGCCTTCGCCACCGGCTGCAGCTCCGCATATTCCTTAGACAGGCGGACAAATTCCTCTGGCGCAAGGTCGGGGCGGGCCAACTGAGCCTGCACCTCATCATGACGCGCCTCTATGGCGCGGATGCGCTCAGAAGAGACCTGCATCAGTGCGCCAGCAGCCCCGCGACCTTTCCGATCGCGACCATATGCTGCTCTCCATTCGCCAGATTCTTCACGGCGGCTTCACCTCGCGCCAGTTCGTCCTCGCCAATGATAACGGCAAAGGCGGCGCCGCTTGCATTCGCCCGCTGCATGCGTTTCTTCATATTGCCCCGAAAGCCCATGTCGGCGGCGATCCCGGCGCGGCGCAGATCGGCAAGCAGGCCCGTCGCGGCCTTCTCGGCAGCCTCTCCCATGGGGATGAGGTGCGCGACCGGGGTTTCGGGCTGAGGCGCCTCGATCAGCATGGCCAGCCGTTCGATGCCCGCCGCCCAGCCGACGCCCGGCGTTTCGGGCCCGCCCAAGGCCTCGATCAAGCCGTCATAGCGGCCACCCGCAAGCACCGTTCCCTGCGCGCCCAGACGATCGGTCACAAATTCGAAGGCGGTGTGGCGGTAATAGTCAAGCCCGCGCACCAGCCGGGCATTGCGGGTCCATCGCACGCCCGCAGCATCAAGTCCTTGCGTCACCTTCGCGAAAAAGTCGGCGGCTTCGCTTGTCAGAAATGCGTCAATGTCCGGCGCGCTATCGGCGGCGGGACGATCGCGCGAGTCCTTGCTGTCGAGGATGCGGAGGGGATTTCGCGTCAGCCGTTCCACGCTGTCCTCGGAAAGCTCCGCCCGGTGCGCCTCAAAATGATCGACCAGTGCGGCCCGCCAGGCTTCCCGCGTTTCCGCATCGCCAAGCGTATTGAGCTGTAATGTCACGCCATCGGCAATGCCAAGCTCGTGCAACAACTGATCGGCGAAGACCAGAAGCTCTATATCGGCGGCAGGCTCGGCCGCGCCGACGATCTCCGCATCGATCTGGTGAAACTGGCGATAACGGCCCTTCTGCGGACGCTCATAACGAAAGACGGGACCGGCGGCTGCAATCTTGAGCGGCGCGAATTGCTGCCAGCCCTCGGTGAGATAGGCGCGCGCAATGCCCGCGGTGAATTCCGGCCGGAGCGTCAGGCTGTCGCCGCCCCGATCGGGGAAGGTGTACATTTCCTTCGACACGACGTCGGTGGTCTCACCCAGCGACCGCGCGAACACCGCCGTTGCTTCGAACACCGGCACCTCGACACGCTGAAAACCGTACAGGCGGCGCACCTGTTCGAAGGCGCCCATCACATGGGCAAAGCGCGCCTGCGTTTCACCGATCATGTCCTGCGTGCCGCGAATGGGGCGGGGTGTCTCGATCCTGCTCATCGGAGGGCGTCTAGCGGCATTTTGGCGAAAGTGGAATGCTTCAGTTCCTGGTCGGGCGGACATGTCATCTTCGCGGGGAGGACGAAATTGTTTGCTGGACCTCCTCTCTTTGCGCCGTCATTCTGCTCACAGAAACAAAACGGAGAAAAACCCGTATGCGTCTTGCGCCGGCTTTGGCCATCGCCGCCTTCCTTATTGCTCCAGCCTCCGCCCAGAACAGCAAGCCCACCGGCCAACCCATCGCCGAAACCATCCCGGCTGCGCAGGACATAGCCTATCCCGGCACCATGCGGCTGATGGTCGATGCGACAGACATCAACCAGAATATCTTCCGCATACGCCAGGTCATTCCTGTCGCCTCGGCCGGGCCGATGACATTGCTTTATCCCGAATGGTTGCCCGGCAATCACGGGCCCCGCGGGCAGGTCGACAAGCTCACCGGACTGAAGATCAGCGCGGGCGGCAAGCCGGTGCCCTGGAGGCGCGATCCAGTCGACGTCTTCGCCTTCCATCTGGAGGTGCCGCAGGGCGCAAGGGAGTTGGATCTGGAATTCCAGTTCGTCTCAGCGACGGAGGAGGGCCAGGGACGGATCGTGGCCACACCTTCGATGCTGAATTTGCAATGGCCATCGGTGTCGCTTTATCCCGCAGGCTATTATGTCCGTAACATTTCCGTGCAGGCGAGCGTCACCTACCCCGCCGGCTGGCAGGCGGCAACGGCGCTTCGCCCGGCGAGCACGTCCGGTGCCACCATCACTTATGAAACTACGGATTATGACACGCTCGTCGATTCGCCGGTCTTTGCCGGCCGCAATTTCAAGAGCGTGGCGCTAACGCCCAAAGTGCGCCTGAATATGGTGGCCGACGAGGCGGGCGACCTCGCCTACACCAATGCCCAATTGGACGCGCACAAGCGCCTGGTCAAGGAAGCCCGCGCGCTGTTCGGGACGGAACATTATGACCGCTACGAATTTCTGCTCGCCCTGACCGATCAGCTCGGCGGCATTGGCCTGGAGCATCATCGCAGTTCGGAGAACAGCGTTGACCGCGAATATTTCACCGGCTGGGACAAGGGGCCGGGGCGGCGGAACATCTTGCCGCATGAACTGGTCCATAGCTGGAACGGCAAATACCGGCGGCCGCAGGGCATCTGGACGCCGGACTTCAGGACGCCGATGCAGGACAGCCTGCTCTGGGTCTATGAAGGACAGACGCAATTCTGGGGCTATGTCCTGGGCGCCCGTTCCGGCCTCTATAGCAAGGAACAGACGCTTGACGCGATCGCTGCCATTGCGGCGGGCCTCGACCAGCGCAAGGGCCGGGAATGGCGGCCGCTCGAAGACACGACCTATGACCCCATTATCTCTGCCCGCAGGCCAAAGCCCTGGACAAGCTGGCAGCGGTCGGAGGACTATTATAATGAGGGGCTGCTGATCTGGCTGGAGGCTGACGGCCTGCTGCGGGAACTCACCCGGGGCCGCAGATCGATGAATGACTTCGCCAAAGTCTTTTTCGGCGGCCGCGACGGGGACTGGGGTGTCTCCACCTATGATTTTGATGCTGTGACAGCGGCGCTGAACAGCCTGGCGCCCTATGACTGGGCAGGCTTTCTTCGCAGCCGGGTCAGCCAGACCAATGGCGAAGCCCCCAAGGGCGGCTTTGCCAAGGGCGGCTATCGACTGGTTTATACCGACCAGCCCAACAGCACCGTCAAGCATGGCGAGGACCGGACGGGGGCAGTGGACCTGAGCTTCGGACCGGGTCTCAATCTTTCCAAGTCCGGGGAAGTGACTGCCATTGTGTGGGACAGCCCCGCCTTCAACGCCGGCCTTGCGGCTGGGATGAACATCGTGGCGGTCAATGGCACCGCCTATTCTGCCGAACGAATCAAAGCCGCCATTTCGGATAATAAGGGGCGCAAAAGCCCAATTGTGCTGCTGGTGCGCTCGGGCGATAAATTTCGTAACATTGAACTTCAATATTCCGGCGGACTGGTTTATCCGCACCTGCAAAAAATAGGCGAGGGTGAAAGCGGCATCGACCTGCTCCTGAAGGCGAGCGGCTGAAACACTGATACAGACAGGATTTGCTTGAAATGAATATCGACTTGATTCCGGTCGGAGACGATCCGCCCAACAGCCTCAATGTGATTATCGAGGTGCCGGTGGGCGGCGAACCCGTCAAATATGAATTCGACAAGAAATCCGGTGCGCTGTTCGTTGACCGCATCCTGCATACCCCAATGCGCTATCCCGCCAATTATGGTTTTGTGCCGCACACCCTCTCGCCCGACGGCGATCCGCTGGACGCGCTGGTGGTGGCTCGCTCCCCCTTCGTTCCGGGCTGCGTCGTCCGCGTCCGCCCCATCGCTGTTCTGAAGCTTGAGGATGAAGCGGGCGGCGATGAAAAGCTGCTGACAGTGCCCGTCGACGGCACCTTCCCCTATTACAGCAAGGTGGGGGAAAAGGACGACCTTCCCGAAATCGTGATGCAGCAGATCGAGCATTTCTTCACCCACTATAAGGATCTCGAGTCCGAAAAATGGGTGCGGATCGGCACTTGGGGCGACGCCGATGAAGCGCGACGGATCGTGCTGGAAGCCATTGAAGCGGCCAAGCAGGCAAAGGCCGCGGCTTGAGATAACAGGCCCCCTCCTCATCACGGGGGGGGCTTGTTAAGCGACGTGGTCTTAATCTGCACCACGTTCAGTTCGTGTTGAGCCAAGTCGAGACATGTCGCGCCAGCGTCCCTCGACTTCGCTCGGGACGAATGGGGGTGCTGAGGCGCCCCCTTATTTTCCGAGGCGCTTGGCCATCAACTGCTTCAGGTCCGCCTCCGGCCGCGCCCCATAGTGGGAAATGACTTCCGCCGCCGCGACCGCGCCCATCGACAGGCTCTCTTCAACCGTCTGGCCGCTCAGATGGCCGGCGAGGAAACCGGCGGCGAAAAGGTCCCCTGCACCAGTGGTATCCACCACCTGCGGCACTGGTTCGGCGGCGACTTCGTAGCGCATGCCCTTCTGGATAGCGATGGCGCCCTTTTCGCTCCGCGTCACGATCAGCGTTCCCACCTTTCCGGCGGTGGCGGCAACCGCCGCCTCGAAATTGTCGGTTTCGTTGAGCGACTTGATCTCCCCTTCATTAGCGAAGAGGATGTCGATCTTGCCATTGTCGATCAGCGCCATGAAATCGTCGCGGTGGCGGGCGATGCAGAAATTGTCCGACAGGGTGAAGGCCACTTCACGCCCGGCATTGCGCGCCATGTCGATCGCTGACCGCATCGCCTTGCGCGGCTCTTCGGGATCCCAGAGATAGCCTTCAAGATAAAGCACCCGTGCCGAAGCGATCAGTTGCGGGTCCAGCGCCGAAGCCGGAAGAAATTGCGATGCGCCCAGGAAGGTGTTCATCGTCCGCTGCGCATCCGGCGTCACCAGGATCAGGCAACGGGCGGTCGGCACTCCGCCATTGCTGGCGGGCGTCGCATAGTGGATGCCGAGCGCCCGGATGTCATGCGCAAAGACGGCACCGAGCTGGTCATCGCACACCTGCCCGATGAAGCCGCATTTCATACCCAGCGCCGCCATGCCCGCCAGCGTATTGGCGGCCGAGCCTCCGCTCACCTCCAGCCCTGGCCCCATCTCGCCATAGATGAGCTCCGCCGTTTCGGCGTCGACCAGTTGCATAGCGCCCTTGCTCAGCGCGTGGCTGGCGAGAAAGGCGTCATCGGACTGGGCGATGACATCGACGATTGCATTGCCGATGCCGACAATATCCAGAGTGGCTTGGGTCACGGAAACTCCTGTTCTCTTCGAACCATATTCATCGCTCATTTTTCGACAACGCCTTATCGATTGTTCTTACTATTCCGGGCAATAGCGAATTGACCCGCATGCGCCCTTACGCAATGAAAGCGCGATGACTGTCCCTCGCTCCCTTTCGCCGCTGCCTGCGCTGCTGCTCGCCCTATCCGCCTGCGTCTCCGCCCCCGCCGCCCGGGCGCCAACCGACACCTCCGCGCGCGCCCGCAGCGCCGCCTTCTATGGCAGGGCGCCAGAAGGACTGGCTGGTGCCGACGCGCGCAAGCTGGTGGCGCTGTTCGGCGAGCCTCGTCTTGACGTACGGGAAAGCAGCGTTCGCAAGCTGCAGTTCACCAATGGCCGCTGCGTGCTCGACGCCTATCTTTATGCACCGGGCAGACGGAAGGAAGCCGTCGTGGCCCATGTCGACACGCGCCTCGCATCGGGCGCGGATGTCGACCAGTCGAGCTGCATCCAGTCGCTGAAGGGCAAGTAGCTCCTGAATGCAAGCCCCTTGGTGGCAGAGGTTTCTTTCATCGTCATCCCCCCGAAGGGGGACCCAACTCGTCTCACATTCTGACGGCGAACCAAGACCGGAGATGGGTTCCCGCTTTCGCAGGAATGACGGATGGCTGGAATAAAGTGGCCGACATTCCGGCCTTGGGTCAGCCGGTTAAGAGTTACTCCGGCACCCGCATCTTGACGATCTTGCCGGGATTTGCGGGCGGCTCGCCCTTGGGCAGGGCATCCACATGCTCCATGCCCTCGGTTACCTCGCCCCACACCGTATACTGGCGATCGAGAAAGGTGGCATCGTCAAAGCAGATAAAGAACTGGCTGTTGGCGCTGTTGGGATTGGCCGAGCGCGCCATTGAGCAAACGCCCCGAACATGCGACTCACTGTTGAATTCGGCGGGCAGGTTGGGACGCTGCGAACCGCCCATCCCGGTACCGGTCGGATCGCCGCCCTGCGCCATGAAGCCGGGGATCACCCGGTGGAACACGACGCCGTCATAAAAGCCTTCATTGGCAAGCGCGCTGATCTGTTCGACATGCTTGGGCGCGAGGTCGGGGCGGAGCTTGATGACGACATCGCCGCTTTCCAGGGTCATGATGAGGGTATCGCCGGCCACGATCGTCTCCTAACGCAGAGTATAAGAAATGGGATTGCCCGCCGATATAGAGCCTACCCGGCCCGATGGAAGCCCCAATCACCAGAAAGCCGGATTTGATTGAACAAAGCCGGGCCATTGCAATTATATGTTGCCTGGGCGAAAGGGTGCGTACTTCAAGGGCGCAAAAACAAGGAGGCGGCGATGAGCGATACCGATGTCACGCAGCCGCCGTCCGAAGACGAGGAGCTGCCCCCTGAAACCCGTCTGGACGAAGACGACCGGCTGAAGCCGGAATTCGTCTCCTCGGTTCTCGACCATGTGGAAGAAGGGCAGGACGAGGAAGCCCGCGACCTTGTGCGGCCGCTGCATCCGGCGGACATCGCCGACCTGTTCGAACTCACCCCTTCGGACCGCCGCGCAGCGCTCGCCGCCGCACTTGGGGAGTTGGTGACGGCCGAGGTTCTTGCTGAGCTCAACGATTATGTCCGCGACGACCTGATCGGTGCGCTCGCGCCCGAACAGGTCGCGGAGATCGCGACCCAGCTCGATACCGACGATGCCGTCGCGATCATCGAGGACATGGAGGAGGAGGACCAGCAGGCGGTCCTGGAGGCGCTGGACCCGGAGGACCGCGCCGCCATCGAGGACGCCCTCTCCTACCCCGAAGAATCGGCCGGCCGCCTGATGCAGCGCGACCTGGTCGCGGTGCCGGAATATATGACCGTCGGCCAGGTCATCGACTATCTGCGCGAGCATAGCGACCTTACCACTGATTTCTGGGAAATCTTCATCGTCGATGAGCAGCATAAGCCCATCGGCACTTGCCAGCTTTCCTGGATTCTCCGCTGTCCGCGCGGCATTCCGCTGTCGGACGTGATGAAGCGGGAACAGACGCTCATCCCGGTCGACATGGACCAGGAAGAGGTGGCGCTCCGCTTTCAGAAATATGCGCTCATCTCGGCCGCCGTGGTGGACGGCAACGGGCGGCTCGTCGGCATGATCACGGTGGACGACGTCGTCCACATCATCCAGGAAGAGGCCGGCGAGGACATTCTTCGCCTGTCCGGCGCGGGCGAAGGCGACATTAACGAGCCCATTCGAGACAGCTACAAAAGCCGCGTGCGCTGGCTGGTCGCCAATCTCGGCACCGCGCTTGTGGCATCGACCATCATTGCCTTTTTTGAAGGGGCCATCGAACAGATGGTTGCGCTGGCCGTACTGATGCCGATTGTAGCCTCCATCGGCGGCAATGCCGGAACACAGACGATGGCGGTCAGCGTTCGCGCGCTTGCCATGAACCAGCTTACCCAATCCAATACCTGGCGTATCGTCTGGCGGGAAATCCGGGTGGCGGTGCTGAATGGCTTTACCATCGCCATGCTGATCGGCCTTGGCGTGGGGATTGTCTTTGGCAATCACCAGCTTGGGTTGGTCGTAGCCTGCGCCATGCTGATCAACATCGTGGTGGCGGGCTGTGCGGGCGTGATGGTGCCGGTGTTGCTGGAAAGGTTCGACCAGGATCCTGCTGTCGCATCTTCGGTCTTCGTAACGATGATCACCGATTCAATGGGCTTCTTCGCCTTTCTGGGCCTCGCCGTCGCAAGCGGCATGGTGGGTCTCTGACAACGATCTTGATCCCGCTGATTGCTGCGGCCATCTTGTCTCCATGCCCCTCCACATGACCAAGATCGCCTTTCAATGCGAGAGCGCGGGCGAGCTGCGCTCCTGGCTGGAATCCCATGCGGGACCTGGCGAAGCGCACCTCACCACGCGCTATCTTCCAAAGCGCCAGGCAGAGATGGCGGGTGGCTCGCTCTATTGGATATTGAACCACCGCATTGTGGGCCGGAGCCCGATCATGGGTTTTGCGGACGCACCCGAGGGGCGCATCTGGATCAGGCTCGAGCCGCGCCTCATCACGGTCCGCTCTACGCCCCGGCGGGCGCATCAGGGCTGGCGCTATCTCGCCGCCAAGGACGCGCCGCCAGACTTGGAGGGCGGAGAGGATGACGTCGCCCAAATGCCCGCCCGCCTGCTGGGGGAGCTGACCCGCCTGGGACTGGTCTGAACGCGCCCAGTCAGAAGGGCAGCCAGTTCGATTTCTCGGTAAACTTCATATAGCCAAGATTCGCGCCCAATCGGTAGCCGACGCCAAGCCGGATCGGGATGAGCACCACATCGCCGCGCCGCAGATAGCTCGCGGTAAAGCCGCCCACCAGATAGGCCGCGCCTTCACCCGCCGGATAGCGCTTGAAGATGTCCTGGGTGTCGTAAAGATTATAGACGAGCACGAAGGTCTTAGACGCGTTGCCGCCCACGTCGAAGCCTACCGAAGGCCCGGTCCAGTAAACCTCTCGCTGCCCCTCGACCTTGTGGAACAGCGTTCCCGAACCATAGCGAAGTCCGACGACAAAAGCGCCGCTCGCCTCGCGGCCCGCGACATAGGCGTTGGGTTCCCCCTGGTCCTTCAGGATCTTCTCGATGATCCCTGCAAGACCCTCGGCGCCCTTGCCGAACACTCCTTCTGCTGCGCCGATCAGATCGTCCTTTTGATAAACCCGCGACTGTGCCGCCGGTTGGGCTGGATCGGTTGCGGGAGGAACGGCCCCCGCCGTGCCGTTCTGCGTGGCGGATTCATTATAGACATTGCCGTCGACCGGCATGTCCTGCGGAGTCGGGGAGGCAGGCGGGGTGCTGGGGCTGTCCGCTGGCGGCACGGGTGCCAGATCGGCATCGATCGCGTTATTGGGATCAATCGAACGCATCTGCGCCTGCACCGGCGCAAGCCCCAGAGAGAGCAGGGTAAAGACGCCGAGAAGGCCGATGGCTATAGGACGCATGATGTTCATATCCCCCGAAAAATTCCTGGGCCCAATTATCTCCCCGGCACATGAAACGGCAATGAACGGGCGCTGACCCGAGTCGATTTTGCGCCAGACCGCCCAGAAACGGTCTTGAACCCTCGGGAATCGTGGAATTTTGCAGCACCACCAAGAAAAAACTCGCGCCGGAGCCGCGCTGGCCGCCAAGCCGGTTGATAAGACCATCGCACCCCGCTATAGCCGCTCACCTCGACAGCCAATGCGCACTCGCGGCGCATAACCAATGCGGAGACGTGGGTGAGTGGCTGAAACCAGCGGTTTGCTAAACCGTCGTACGATGATTAGTCGTACCGAGGGTTCGAATCCCTCCGTCTCCGCCATTTTCCCTTCAGGTCCGGGATGAGCCTGCCGGAATGGCTCGCTAGTGCAGGGAATCAAACCTGCATCCCGAGCGCCGGTGGAAGCTCACGCGAGGGGGCTCCATAGGCGGTATAAAGCGCCATGCCGGCAAGGCCGAGGATAGTAAGCCAAGTCACCAGGATTCCCACCTGCCGCAATTTGGAGACGAAATCCTTGTCCATTCCGAAGGCATGCAGCACCCGGCCGACAATATAGACAAGCGCCAGCAGCCACAGCCAGTCGGCACTTCCCAGCGCCAGTTCGATGGCGCCCGTCAGGATCAGCACAAAGGGCGTATATTCGACATAATTGGCCTGAGCGCGCATCCGCCGCGACAATGTGTCATTTTGGCCGTCCCCATGAAGCACCTTATGCTGCAACCGCAGCCGCGCAATCCGCATGCCGAGCCATATGTTGAGCAGCGAGGCTGCCGCGGCGAAGGTTAGCGTGATCGGCAAGTACATACGGATTCCTTTGGGTCGTTTCGAACGCGGCGGACCTTGGCAAGCAGGAACCCAAAGGGCAAGGATTAGCTTGCAACCGCTCGAAAAAACGCTATACGCGCCTTTCGCTCGCGATGGACTGGCCGCACTGGCCTGCGGCCGCAAGGGGCCGTTTGGCAAAAAGGCGCGTTTTCGGCCTGTCGCACATGAATTTTGAAGTTTGAGAAACCGGAACAGGTACCGACATGGCCGTCCCCAAGAGGAAAACTACGCCGTCCAAGCGCGGCATGCGCCGCTCCCATGATTCGCTTCGCGTCGAAGCTTATCAGGAGTGTCCGAATTGCGGAGAACTGAAGCGCCCCCACAATCTGTGCGGCGCATGCGGCCACTATAATGGCCGTGAGATCATCGCCGTCGGGGCCTAAGCCGACGGCACGCTTCCAGGGGAGTTGAACAGCGTGGGGGCAGCGCCGCGGATCGCAATCGACGCGATGGGCGGCGACGATGGCGTTCGCGTCATGATGGCCGGTGTAGCGCTGGCCCGGCATCGCCATGAGGGCCTTCAGTTCAATCTCTACGGCGACCAGACGCGGATCAAGGCCGCGCTCGACAGCCATCCCAATTTGCGCAAGGCGTCGGAGGTGTTCCATACCGAGGATGTCGTCGCCGCGACCGACAAGCCCAGCCAAGCCCTCCGCAAATCCAAAAAATCCTCCATGGGCCTCGCCATCAACGCCGTTAAGGCAGGCGAAGCAGGTGCCGCTGTCTCCGCTGGCAACACCGGCGCGCTGATGGCGATGTCGAAACTTGCCCTTCGCACCATGCCCGGCATCGAGCGGCCAGCGCTCGCTGCGCTGCTGCCGACGCTTGGGGACAATGACGTCGTCATGCTCGATCTGGGCGCGAATACCGAATGCGATGCGCAGAATCTCATCCAGTTCGCTGTGATGGGTGCGGCCTATGCCCGTGTCGCGCTTGACCTCGACCGGCCGCGCGTGCGCCTGCTCAATATCGGCACCGAGGAACTCAAGGGAACCGACGATATCCGCCATGCCGCCGCAGTCCTGCGCGCCGCAACCACTTTGCCGATGCAGTTCGACGGCTTCACCGAAGGCGACAAGATCGGTTCGGGCGAAACCGATGTCATTGTGACGGAGGGTTTCGCCGGCAACATCGCGCTCAAGACCGCTGAGGGGACGGCACGGTTCGTGACTGACCTGCTGAAGCGCGCCTTCACCAGTTCGCTGCGTTCCAAGGCGGGCTTCCTTCTCTCGCGTCCCGCACTACATATGTTGAAAGTGCATCTGGACCCGAACAACCATAATGGTGCGGTATTCCTTGGCCTTAATGGCGTGGTCGTCAAAAGCCATGGCGGCGCCGACGCCAAGGGCGTGGCCAACGCGGTCAATGTCGCGGCCAAGATGCTGCGCCAGAACATAACACAGCGAATCACGGAAGACCTTGCGAACTTCCGGGCGCATTTTCCATCGGAGTCGCTTGCATCATGACGCGCCGCGCCGCCATTCTGGGCACTGGATCATCCCTTCCACGGACCCGTGTCACCAACGCGGAACTGGCGCAAAGGGTGGAAACCAGCGATGAATGGATCGTCGAACGTACCGGCATCCATACCCGTTACATAGCCGCTGAAGATGAAACCACGGCGTCCCTTGCCACCGACGCAAGCGTCAGGGCGATTGAAGCGGCGGGCCTTACGCCGCAGGACATTGACCTCATCGTCCTCGCCACCGCAACACCGGACCAGACCTTCCCTTCCAGCGCCACCAAGGTTCAGGCGGCCCTCGGCATCGTCGATTGCGTCTCCTTCGATGTCGCCGCTGTCTGCTCTGGTTTCCTCTATGCGGTATCTGTTGCGGAAAGCATGATCCGTGCGGGTTCGGCCACCAATGCGCTGGTCATCGGGTCGGAAACCTTCAGCCGGATCCTTGACTGGGACGACCGCACCACCTGCGTGCTCTTTGGCGATGGCGCTGGAGCAATCGTGCTTGGCCCGGCAGAGGACGGGCGCGGCGTGCTGGCGACCAGGCTGCACGCTGACGGGCGGTATAATGACCTTCTCTACGTGGACGGCGGCCCATCGACCACCGGCACAGTTGGCAAGCTGCGGATGCGCGGCCAGGAAGTGTTCAAGCATGCGGTTGGCAAGCTTGCCGGAGTGCTCAGCGAAGTGTTGGGCCTCGCGGGTCTGGAGCCCAAGGATGTGGACTGGGTCGTTCCCCATCAGGCCAATGCGCGCATATTGGACGCAACCGCAAGGAAGCTCGGCCTTCCTGCCGAAAAGGTCGTCGTGACCGTTGACCAGCACGCCAATACCTCGGCCGCATCGGTTCCCCTGGCGCTCGACGCAGCGGTGCGGGACGGACGGATAAAATCCGGGGACATTGTGGTCCTGGAAGCCATGGGCGGCGGCTTCACCTGGGGCGCATCGGTCCTGCGCTATTGATACTTGGGCCAGCGTCCCAAATGGGGACCGTTACGCTAACTGATTGTATTAGCTGCAATGCGCCTTTGCAAAAACAGCGCAAATATGACACTAATATGTAGGGGATTGGGGAAACGCGCGGCTTGGGAGGCCGCTCATGCTTGTGGGGGATAGGATGTCGTCGCAATCAACATTGACGCGTGCCGATTTGGCGGAAACGCTGAACCGGCAGATCGGGCTTTCCCGCTCGGAATCGGCTCAGATGGTCGAATCCATTCTGAACCATATCAGCAGCGCCCTGGCAGAGGGCGAAAATGTGAAGATTTCCGGCTTCGGCACTTTCGTCCTTCGCGATAAATCGCAGCGGATCGGCCGGAACCCCAAGACCGGGATAGAAGTGCCGATCGAGCCGCGCCGGGTGCTGACCTTCCGCGCTTCGCAGTCCATGCGGGACCGGATCGCCGACGCAGGCTGACGCTTCACCGACGCCAAGGTTGACGTACCGTACCAAATTGGTGCAGCCTAAGTCCATGGAAAAGGCGGACGGGGCATTCCTCACCATCAGCGAACTGGCAAATGAACTGGATTTGCCGCAGCATATTTTGCGCTATTGGGAAAGCCGCTTTCCGCAACTTAAACCGCTGCAACGCTCGGGCAACCGGCGTTACTATCGCCCGGCCGACGTCGCCATGGCACGCCGCATCCACCATTTGCTGAATGTGGAAGGCTTTACCGTCAAGGGCGCCCGCAAGGTGCTGGCCAATGGCGGAACCCTGGCTCCGGAGACAGCAGAAGACAGCGCGCCGGTGGACCGGGCCGATATGGCCAAGGCCCCCCAACCGGCTGGCACAGCGGACAATCTGGTGCCTCAGCTAGAAAAGATACGCGCCCGGCTGAAGGCGGCGCTGGCGGCGTAATACCGGCCGTTCTGCATTCATTCCGTCATGCCCGCGAACGCGGGAATGACGAGTCATCACAAACCTCAATGCTGATCCGGCCCCAAAGCCGGATCGAGATCGCGCGGCCGCACGAAGCTGATCAGAGCTGCCTTATTCGCCCCGGCCTCCTCCCAGCGATCGATATCGAGTTCAAGCACGGCAAGGCTCGCTGTCGGGAACTTGACCTCCACGTCGTTCCGCAATTCCGATCTGCCGTCGTCGGGAACCAACGACAGGATCAGGTCCTCCATCCCCGGATTATGCCCCACCATCAACAGGCTTTCGCTGCCGTCCGGCGCGTCGCGCAGCACGTCCATCAAGGTGGCGGAAGAGGCCAGATAGATGCGCCGGTCCCAATTGACTTCCAGCACCTGCCCATAGCCTTCAAAAAAATGGTCCAGCGTTTCAACCACGCGAGCAGCAGGAGACGCAATCAGATGATCAAAGCGGAGCTCCCGATCGCGCGCATGATGGCCGATGGTCATAGCCGCCCGGGCGCCGCGCCTGTTCAGCGGACGATCAAAGTCACGCGATACCGGATCATCCCAGCTCGATTTCGCGTGACGCAGAAGGGTCAGCCTTTTCATCACCTCTCCACCAACGAAGCATTGCCGGCCTGATGCACGAAAGATGTGTCGGATGAAAGACGCGAACTTACAGAAATTATCGCTTCGTCGAGTGTCACACGGCGGATCGGCACGCCGTCCGGAAAGGCCGAGAGCAGCCGGGAGGGCATGGCCGCCGAAAGGATCACGAATGTCCCTTTGTCATCAGCCCGGCGGATGAGGCGGCCGAAGGCCTGCGCCAGCCGTGAACGGATCAGGCGGTCATCATAGGCGCTCCCTCCGCCCGCCAGCCGGCGCGCAGCGTGCAGCACCGTCGGCTTGGGCCAGGGCACCCCCTCCATGACAACCAGCCTCAGCGAATGGCCGGGCACATCGACCCCGTCCCGCAGCGCATCGGTGCCGAGAAGTGACGCGCGCGGATCATCGCGGAAGATATCGACCAGCGTGCCGGTGTCCATCGGATCGACATGTTGCGCGTAAAGCGGCAGCCGCGCTTCCGCGAGCCGGTCCGCAATGCGCGCGTGAACGGCGCGCAATCGCCGGATAGCCGTGAAAAGCCCCAGCGTGCCCCCCTGCGCCGCCTCGATCAGCCGCGCATAGGCGCCCGACATGGCGGCGATATCGCCCTTCTTGACGTCGGTAACGATCAGCACTTCGGCCTGCCCCGCATAGTCGAACGGGCTTGGCGCCTCGAACCGGGCGGGAGGGCGGGGAAGATGCTGCGCGCCGCTCCGCGCTTCCGCCGTGTCCCAGTCGCCCCCACCCTTCAGCGTTGCCGAGGTGATGATGACTCCGTGGGCAGGCCTCATCACCACCTCCGTCACAGGCCGGGTCGGATCGAGCCAGTGGCGATGAAAGCCAATATCATATTCGCGTCCTTCAAAGCGATCGATCGCCAGCCAGTCGACGAAATCGGGATCGGCCGGGCCGCCCACGCGCGAGAGAAGCGCAAGCCAGCCCGTCACCATGTCGCAGCGCCAGCTCAAGGATCCCAGCGCCCCCTCGATCCGCGCCCGCGCCGCGCCGTCGAGCCAATCGGGGGCGTCCTCGATGACCGCTTCCAGCCGCTTGCCGAGCCTTGTCAGCGGCCGAAGCAGGTTGTCGAGCGCTTCTGCCGCCGCCTGCGCTGCTTCCACCAGCGCACCGTCCAGCTCCGCCATTTCCGTTTCAAGACCATAGCCCGCGTCAGCGGCGTCTTGGGCGTCCCGGGCATAGACGGTGCCCCGAACCGCCGCCAGCAGCGCCTCCACTGGGCCGAAAGGCTCGCCGGCGCTGATCCGCTTCAGCCACTCGTCGGAGGGGAGCGCCATGGCGGCATTGCGCGCAGCCTCGATCGCGCGCCCGCCCTCCTCATCATAGCTGGCGACGTCCGACAGGCGGGCGGCAAGACCCCGGCGGCGGCCACGCGACGTGCCTTCGGGACCTATCACCCACCGGCGCAGCTCGATCGTTTCCTGTCCCGTCAGCGCGACGGCGAAGGTCGAATCCGCCGCATCGAAAAGATGATGCCCCTCATCAAAGATGATTCGGGCTGGCCGGTTGCCCATCTCCCGCCCGCGCGCGGCATTGACCATGACCAGCGCATGGTTGGCAATGACGAGGTCCGCGTCGGCGCTGGCCCTGGCGGCCCGTTCGATGAAGCATTTGCGGTAATGCGGGCATCCCGCATAGACGCACTCCCCCCTCCGGTCCGTTAGCGCGGTGGAACCGTTGCGGCGAAAGAGCGTGGGCAACCAGCCCGGCAGGTCGCCGCCCACCATGTCGCCATCCTTGCTGAATGCCGCCCAGCGCGCCACCAGATGCGCGAGCACCGCCGCCCTCCCAGCAAAACCGCCCTGCAGCGCATCCTCAAGGTTCAACAGGCATAGATAATTTTCCCGCCCCTTGCGGATCACCACTTTCCGCCGAAGCATCGCTGGGTCGGGGAAAATGCGCTGCGTCTCCCTGTCGAGCTGACGTTGCAGCGCCTTGGTGTAGGTGGAAATCCAGACCGCCCCGTCCGCCTTTTCCGCCCAGAGCGAGGCGGGTGTCAGATAGCCGAGCGTTTTGCCGATCCCCGTTCCCGCCTCAGCAAGCAGCAGATTGGGCTGATCGCGATACGCGCGCGGCGCGAAACAGGCCGCCGCCGCCTCGGCATAGGCCCGCTGGCCGAGGCGCTGCTCGGCCCCCTCACCGGTGAGACGGCCAAGGCGTTGGACGACTTCATCTTCACCAAGGCTGACGGTGCGGGGCTGGCCTCGGGCGGATTTTTCCTCCCATTCGGGAAGCTTGGAGAAAAGCCACCGCTCCGCCCGCTCCGGCTTTTTGAGCCGCGGCACCACAAGCTGCGCCCAGGGCCACCGCAGGCGATAGAGCGATTGCGCGCTCGTCCAGGCGCCCTCCCGCTCCGCCCATTCCGGCGATTCCAATATGGCGAGCAGGGCTCCGGCAGCGGCGTGATAGAGAGCTGGAATATCGGCTTCGCCCAATTCGTCACCCCTGCCTTCGCCAGGCCGACTGGAAAGATCCAACGCCCGCGCCATGCCCTTGGGAGTGGGAACCACGAACCGGGCCGGATGCACAAATGCCCATAGCTCCAGCAAATCCAGTCCCGACAGATCGGGATAGCCCAGCCTTTGCCCCATCAGCGGCGCGTTCATGAAGATCACCGGCGTCTCAGCAGCGCGCCCGACCGCCTCGCCCTTCGAAACCGCCCGCGTCTCCCCGCCGGGCTCGCGCAGGTAAATACCGCCATGGCTTGCATGCAGCGCAGGAAAGGCTAGGGGGAGTGTCACTTCTTCCGCTTTAAGCCTATTGGGAACGAAAGGGCAACATCGGT
Organism: Rhizorhapis sp.; assembly: GCF_035276005.1. Lineage (NCBI taxonomy): Bacteria > Pseudomonadati > Pseudomonadota > Alphaproteobacteria > Sphingomonadales > Sphingomonadaceae > Rhizorhapis > Rhizorhapis sp. The sequence goes on along the minus strand of NZ_DATEMB010000052.1, from coordinate 26,207 downwards.
GAGCCAATTGCGCGACGTAGCGATGCAGTCAAAGGCATGGCCTTATGAAGAGGCGCGCCGGTTGCTGAAACGCTATGCCGGAGGCGCTCCGGAAAAAGGCTATGTCCTGTTTGAAACCGGGTATGGCCCCTCGGGCTTGCCGCATATCGGCACGTTCAACGAAGTGCTGCGCACCACCATGGTGCGGCGCGCCTTTGAGGAGATGTCGGACATTCCCTCGCGGCTTATTGCCTTTTCCGACGATATGGACGGCCTGCGCAAAGTACCGGACAATGTGCCCAATCAGGATATGCTGCGCGAGCATTTGGGAAAGCCGCTCACCGCCATTCCCGACCCGTTTGGGAAATATGAAAGCTTCGCGCACCACAATAATGCGATGCTGCGGGCGTTCCTGGACCGTTTCGGCTTTGAATATGAGTTCCTGTCGGCGACCGAATGCTACCGCGCCGGACGCTTCGACGAGACGCTGAAGCAGGTGCTGCTGCATTATCAGGACATCATGGACATCATGCTGCCGACGCTCGGCAAGGAGCGGCAGGCAACCTATTCGCCGGTCCTGCCGGTAAGCCCTAGCAGTGGCCGCGTGCTGCAGGTGCCGATGGCGGTGCTTGACGCTGAGACGGGCCTGGTCCGCTTTGAAGATGAAGGCGAGCTGATCGAACAGTCGATCCTTTCGGGTGGCGCCAAGCTGCAATGGAAGGTCGACTGGGCCATGCGTTGGGTGGCGCTGGGCGTCGATTATGAAATGTCGGGCAAGGACCTGATCGACTCGGTCACTCAAAGCTCGAAGATCGCGCGGGCGCTCGGCGGCCGCCCGCCCGAAGGGTTCACTTATGAGATGTTCCTCGATGAAAAAGGCGAGAAGATCTCCAAGTCAAAGGGCAATGGCCTTAGCCTCGAACAATGGCTGACCTATGGACCGGAAGAAAGCCTCGCCTTCTACGCCTATCGCGAACCCAAAAAGGCAAAGCAGCTTCATCTGGGCGTCATTCCCCGCGCAGTCGACGAATATTGGCAGTTCCGCGCCTCTTATCCCACGCAGGAACTGGACAAGAAGCTCGGCAATCCGGTGCACCACATCCATGGCGGCAAGGTGCCCGAAGGAACCATGCCAGTGACCTTCGGCCTGCTGCTCAACCTGGTCGGAGTCATGGGCGACGCCGGCAAGGAGCAGGTCTGGGGCTATCTCGCCAATTATGTGCCGGACGCCAGCCCGGCAAAATATCCCGACCTCGACCGCCTCATCGGCCATGCCCTCGCTTATCATCGTGATTTTGTGGCGCCGACCCTGAAGCGCCGGGCACCGGCAGAGAATGAGGCTGCAGCGCTGCGGCAACTGGATGCCGAACTAGCCGCGCTTCCGGCCACTGCCAGCGCTGAGGACATTCAGAACATCGTCTATGCGCTCGGCAAGAACGAAAGCTATGGTTTCGAAAATCTACGCGACTGGTTCAAGGCGCTCTACGAAACCTTGCTAGGCGCAGAGCAAGGCCCCCGCATGGGCAGCTTCATCGCGCTTTATGGTGTGGAGAACAGCCGGAAGTTGATCGCTGAGGCGCTGGCAAGGGCATAGCTCCAAAGCCCGCTCGGGCTGAACTCGTCGAAGCCAAGTTTTTCCTTGAAGAAAGAAACGCCCTTCGAGGGACTCAGGGCGAACGGAGTTCATGAAGCATCTCCCCCAAAGACAAACTTGCCTAATCTCTTCCCATCATTACGGATCAATATTCCCGCCCGAGCGTAGAACCTTTTCGGCCTTCATGCGTTAGTTTTTCTGGTCCACCCCCTTTCGGACTGATGACACGCCTCTAGTGCGTCATCGGCCGCGTCGTCCGGCTTGCGAGGGAGGACGGCGCGGCCACTGGGGGACAAGCAATCAGGCTTTCTTCTTCGACGCGATCCACGCGTCGATTTTCTTTTCCAGAACCGTCATGGGCAAGGCGCCGGTCATCAATATCTGCGCATGGAATTCGCGCGGATCGAAGTTCGCGCCCAGCGCATCCATGGATTTCTTTTTCAACCGCTGGATGGTGAGCGCGCCCACCTTATACGCCAGCGCCTGGCTCGGAATGGCGATATAGCGTTCCACCTCCGCCGTGGCGTCAGTTTCGCCCATGCTGCTATTGTCGAGCATATATTTGATCGCCTGTTCGCGGGTCCACCCCTTGGCGTGCAGGCCGCTGTCGACCACCAGCCGCATGGCGCGCAGCATCTCATCATCCAGATGGCCAAAGCGCTGATATGGGTCCTTATAGAGCCCGAAATCATAGCCGAGCTTTTCCGCATAAAGCGCCCAGCCTTCGACATAGGCGGTATTGCCGCCAAAGCGCATGAAGGCAGGCAGCACCTCATTTTCCTGCGCCAGGCTGATCTGGAAATGATGACCCGGCGCGCCTTCATGCAGATAGAGCGTGGTCATGCCGGGCACGCTGCGCGAGGGCAGGTCATAGGCGTTGAAATAGAAGACCCCCGGCCGCGATCCATCGGGCGTGCCGCTCTGATAGGAGCCGCCCGCCTCAAATTTCTCGCGGAAAGGCTCATAGGGGCGGATGTCTAGCCTGGCCTTGGGCAGCGCGGAGAATTGCTGTGGCACCAGCGCGTCGACCTGCTTCCCGATCTCGAAGAAACGTTGCGTCATCCATTCGCGCGACTTGGGATGGAATTGCGGGTCCGTACGGACAAATTGGAAAAATTGCTGCAGCGTGCCCTTGAAGCCGACCTCCTGCTTTATCTGCTCCATTTGCCCCTTAATCCGGGCGACTTCGGACAGGCCAAGCTGGTGCACATAATCGGCCGTCAGGGGGAGGGTCGTCGTATCCTCGATAAGGAACGCATAAAGCTTGTCCCCACCCTTCATGTGGGAAAGGCCGACGCCGTCCCGCGCCACCGGCAGATATTCATCCTTCAGAAAATCCCGTAGCTTGCGATATTGCGGATAGATGCCGTTCGCGATGATGTCGCGATATTCGGTCTTGAGCCGCGCCTGGTCGGCGGCGGAAATGCCATCGGGGAATTTGTTGACGGGCCCATAATAAGGCGACTGCTCGGGCGACTGCGCGAGCTGTGTGTCGAGTTGCTGGATGACATTGTTGATCGTCATCTTCGTTTCGACCACGCCCGACGCCATTCCCTCGCGGAAACGTTCGATCGATTTGTCGATCATCGCGAGGAAATCGCGGTGCCGCTTCAGGTTATTCTCATAATCCTGCAGCGTCTTGAACGGCGCTGCCCCCTGCCCCGAGGCAAAAGTCGGATAGAAAGTGTGCATGCCTGTAAAATGGTTGATCGGCCGCACCGCCGTCAGGGGCAATATATCGGGACTGAGGCCCTTCAGCGCCTGCTTCTTGTCACGCTCGAACACATCATAGGCGATCTTGTTGACGTCGCTCAGCTTGGCGCGGCCGATCTGGTGCAATGCCGCCAATTCCTGCTCGGCCGCCGCGCGTTCGGCATCGAAATATTCCTTCGAGACATAATCGCCAAGACGATCGGCATAACGAAGGTCGCCACGGAAAAGAGCGTTGATCGGATTTCGCCTGAGATTTGCCTCATCGCTTTCGTGGAACAACGCCGTCAGCCGTTCGTCCTCGGTCAACGCTTTCTTTGCCGGCGCGCTCTGCTGGGCAACCGCGGCGGCTGGGCCCGCCATGGCAAGCGATGAAGACAGGGCTAGGAAGGAAAGTAATTTCGAACGCATGGGATGCTCCAGATCGTTGTGTATTGCTCGACTAACACTCTTGCAAGCGCCGAGCAAATCCGAAATATCCGGCGCAACATAAGACCCGGAAGCAGGGCTCCCGGGTCATTTTCAAACAGGCATAATGCTCTTTACCAGAAGAAGTTGCGGTGCACCTCAACAACTCGGCCAGTCCGCATGTTGACGAGCAGCACGTCGTCATAATGGCGGACCCAGCGCAGCGGGCCATGGGCTGCTGGCAAACGGTATCGCCACGGATCGCCGATCACATAGCGTGGCGCATAATAGCGTTGCTCGATCCGCACGCCTGGGCCAAAACTGCGGTAGCGATAGGGCGAACGCCAGTCACCCCGCGCATAGACATTGCGGTGCTCGCGGCGATATTCGCGCCAGTCCTGACGATATTCACGCTTGGCTTCACGCAGGTCGCGGCGTTCCTCGCGGATGTCCTGGCGATCGCCGTAACGCTGGGCGTGGCCCAGATCGCGCTGTTCCTCGCGTATCTCCTGCCGGTCGCGCGCAAGTTCCCGCGTCTGCGCAGCCGCCATGCCCGGCAGGACCGTCGCAGCCATCAGGCCAAACAAAATGACTTTACGCATCATTCTACTCCTTATTCGGTTCAGTGGCCCTGGAGGGACAAGGGCGGGCCGCTGACAGGAGCAGTTATCGGCGAAACATCATGAACCCCCAGGGAATGGGTTCGTCAGAATTCAGAAAGACTGTGTAACAAATTGTATCAGCCCGCCTCCGCCGAGAGCCACAAAGCAACAGCGCGAAGCCGCCCAAATATTTATGCTTGATCCGAGCGGCCACTCGTGAAAACCTCCCCGCCACAAAAACAGACCGGGGGTTGCATATGGCAGGATATTTTCCCGTACCGGGCGTGCCCGGACATTCCGCCCGCTACTGGCACCGCAGGATGAGCAACAACATCGCAGCGGCGCTGGTTCTATTCACTGGCCTTCAGATTTTCGTGATTTCCACCGTGGTGGCCTCGGGCGCCACATCCCTTCTCTACCATCTGGGCATTGCCCTTCTGATCGCGGCCGTCGTGCCGGCCTGCCGCACTATGGAACGGCGGTGGGAGGTGCAATCACAGCGCGAATCCAGCGCCATGGGCATTGCCGAACGGTTCCGGCTGGATCAGTTGAAGCTCTGGGGAACGGTATTATTCCTGCCGCTGATATGGATACCGGTGGGCGCACTGACGGGGCTGATCGCCGCTATTTGATCCGCGCTCACGGCCGGGAACGTCCTGTGTAAAATAGCACACAGCCCTATTGATATGTTGTAACATCTCGCCTAATGGACCTCAGAACCCCACAGTCATGAGGTCCCAATGCTTTATCGTGCCCTGCTTGCCGGAACCGCGATCCTGCTAACCATTCAGCCCGCACTGGCCCAGGATGATTATCACAGCGAAAAGTCCGGCGACATCGTGGTCACCGGTGTGTTCCTGCGAAGCCAGCAGGATATATTGTCCGGCACCTCCGTCCTCAGCGGCGTCGACCTGGTCCGCGATCTGAAACCCACCATTGGCGACACATTGACCAGCCAGCCGGGCGTCTCCGCCACCTCCTTCGGCCCCAATGCCTCGCGGCCGATCCTTCGCGGTTTCCAGGGAGAGCGGGTACGGGTGCTGACAGACGGCATCGGCAGCTTCGACGTGTCGAACACATCGGTCGACCATGCCGTCGTCATCAACCCGCTGACCGCCGACCGCATCGAAGTGCTTCGCGGCCCTTCAGCGCTGCTCTTTGGTTCGGCGGCGATTGGCGGCGTGGTGAATGTGGTCGACAGCCGCATTCCCCGTCTGGTCCCGGACGAGCCCATCCATCTGGAGGGGATAGCAACCTATGGCTCCGCCGCCGATGAACGTTCGATCGCCACTGCCTTGGACGCGCCTCTCTCCGACAAACTCGTCTTCCATCTGGATGGCAGCTACAGCAAGACCGACGACCTCGACACCGGAACCCACATCCTGACCCCCTCTCTGCGTGCCGAGGCTGCCGCGAGCAGCGATCCGGCCATAGCGGCACTCGCTGACCTCAAGGGCAAGCTGCCCAACAGCGCCAGTGAGACATGGAATGTGGCAGGCGGCCTGGCGCTCATCACGGATGGCGGCAATCTCGGCTTCTCCGTCAGTCATTTCGACAGCCTTTACGGGGTGCCGGTCCGATATTCCCTCGATCCCTCGGTCGAGGCGGAAGAGGTCCGCCTTGACATGAAGCAGACCCGCGCTGACCTGCGCGCAGAGATTGATGCAGGCGGCGGCATCCTGGACAAGATCCGGTTCCGCGCGGGCTTTGCCGATTATCAGCACAGCGAACTTGAAGAGACCGGCGAGGTCGGCACCACCTTCTTCAACCAGGGGCTCGAAGCGCGCCTTGAACTGCTGCAGGCCAAGCGCGGTGGCTGGGAAGGCGCAGTCGGAGGCCAGATGCTGATCCGCCATTTCGACGTGGAGGGCGAAGAGAAGTTCCTGCCGAAGAATGAGACAAGGCAATTGGGCCTCTTCACCCTGCAATCGGTGGATTTCGGAAAGCTGCGCGCCGAAGCGGGCGCTCGCTATGAATATAGCGATGTCAGTGCTTCGGCGGACAGCGACATTGGAAATCCCTCTCTTAAAAAGACTTTCAATTCCTTCTCCGGCTCTCTGGGCGCTAGCTACGCCCTTGCCGACGGCTGGCGCCTTGGCATCAACGGATCGCATAGCCAGCGGGCGCCCTCGGCCGAGGAACTGTTCGCCAACGGCCCGCATGCCGGAACCCAATCCTTCGAGGTCGGCGATCCCAATCTTGAAAAGGAGAAAAGCTGGGGTGTCGAAGCCACGCTGCATGGGTCGGGCGAAGGGTATAGCTTCAGTGCGTCCGCTTATCATAGCTGGTTCGACAACTATATTTATGACGAACGCACCGGCCTCATAGAAGACGACCTGCCGGTCTTCCAATACCGCCAGGGGAAGGCACGCTATTATGGCTTTGAAGCCGAGGGGTCAGTGAAGCTGGCACAGCTTGGCGGCTTTGCGTTCAATCTGGACGGCCTCGCTGATTATGTTCGCGCCCGCATCGTGAATGTCGGTCCCGCTCCCCGCATCCCGCCACTGCGCATGCTTGCTGGGCTGGAGGCTCAGGGTGAGCGGCTGCAAGGCCGCCTGGAAGTCGAGCATGTCTGGGACCAGAAGCGGCTCGCCCTTAATGAAACGCCGACCGATGACTATACGCTGGTGAACGCCTCAATCTCGTTCAAACCGATTGCGGACAATGGGACCACGATAATCCTTTCCGCCAATAACATCTTCGATGTCGAGGCGCGCCGGCACGCCAGCTTCCTGAAGGACTATGCGCCGCTCGCGGGACGCGATTTCCGGATCAGCACCAGATTCATGTTTTAGGATTCTCGAAGCCGCATGGGATAAAAAGCAATCGATCCGTCGTCCCTGCGAAGGCTGCTAGAAAAGCTGGGGCCCTGCCTGCGCAGGGACGACGGGTAATGGCATTATTTTTTACAGGCTGTGATCCCCGTCACCCATTCAGCGGCGCTTCATGCGCTATGGTCTATTTCATTGGATAGCCCATCAAGGCTCCCCATTAGCCAAGAAGACGACTGGAAGGTGCGCCATGGCCGCTTTTTTGAAATCGGAACTGTTCCGCAATTTTCTGGGCGGATTTGCTCTTGGCGCTGTGCTGGTATTCTCCTTTGGCGGAGAAGAACCCGCGTCCCGTTATAGCGAGGGCGCGCCGGTCATAGCTGCGCTCGAGTCGTGACCCCGCGTGCGCTCGGCCTGTCAGCAGTGCTTGGGGTGCTGCTGACAGGCGGCGTGTGGGCGGCCCGTGACATCGCCATTCCTCCGGTAATTGCTGCGGAAAAGGCGGTGCTCGCTCCCCCGCCGCAACTTGATGCCCCTTCCCTCGGCAAGCAGGAGACCGCCATCTTTGCGGGAGGCTGTTTCTGGGGAGTAGAAGGCGTTTTTTCCCATGTGAAGGGCGTCACAAGCACCGTTTCCGGCTATAGCGGCGGCAAGGGCCGGACCACCAGCTATGACGAGGTGAGCACCGGCCGCACCGGCTTTGCGGAAGCCGTGCGCGTGACCTATGATCCAAAGGCCGTAAGCTATGGCGACCTCATGCGGATTTTCTTTTCCGTAGTCGCTGATCCCACCACCCTCAATTATCAAGGGCCTGATCACGGCACCCAATATCGCAGCGCCCTGTTTCCGCTGAACGCCAGCCAGACGAGGGCAGCGCGCGCTTATCTGGCACAATTGGAAAAGTCGGGTCTCTGGAACGACAGGATCGTTACTGCCATCGAACCTTATCGCGGGTTCATTCCGGCGGAAGCCTCTCATCAGAACTTCATGAAGGCCAATCCCCGCCATCCCTATATCCTGCGTTGGGACCGGCCGAAGGTGACTGCATTGAAGCAGTTGTTCCCGGATCATTACCGGGAAAAGACGGCTGGGTAGCTTCGCGCCTGCGTTCAAGCTTGTCATTCCCGCGGAAGCGGGAACCCATTTCTACTCCTGGCTCAAAGCACAGATTTTGGCGAGGCTGGATCCCCGCTTTCGCGGGGATGGCGCTATTCCATAACAATATGGCGGAGCAGGCCTATTTCGGCGCCAGCACCATCAGCATCTGCCGCCCTTCCATCCGTGGATAGGCTTCGACCTTCGCATCATCTACCGTATCCTCGGCGACGCGCTGGAGCAGCGCCATGCCAAGCTGCTGGTGCGACAATTCACGCCCGCGGAAGCGCAGGGTGATCTTCACCTTGTCGCCTTCCGCGATGAAGCTGTGCACCTTCTTCATCTTCGTATCATAATCATGATCGTCGATGTTCGGGCGCATCTTGATCTCTTTGATCTCCTGCGTCCTCTGGCTCTTGCGCGCCAGATTCGCCTTCTTCTGGGCTTCGTACTTATATTTGCCGACGTCCAGGAACTTGGCGACGGGCGGGTCCGCGTTGGGGGAGACTTCAACCAGGTCCAGCCCGGCCTCGGCAGCCTGCTCGATCGCTTCCTGCGTAAACATCACGCCCAGATTTTCGCCGTTCTCATCGATCACCCGGACTTTGGGCGAAGCGATGAACTCATTGTAACGCGGACCATTTTTGGGAGGCGGCGGCGCCAGAGGGCGGCGGATCATCGGGGGACGTATAGCAGTATCTCCTATCGAAAATTGATGACTCGGCGAAATTTACAATCTTTGCGGCAATGGCGAAAGAGAAAGCCGCCTCCGTGCTGGCGGAAATCGGCCTTCCGTTGCCACTGTGCAACTCTTCCTGTCAACCGGCGGCCCTCATATCGGGTGGCAAGGCCTCTTGTACAAGGCGCGCGACCACTTCTTCGAGGGTCAGGATGGACTGCCCGCCCTCGACCCCCAGCGTGCGGAGCGCGACCTTGCCCTCCTCCGCTTCCCGCTTGCCGACCACCAGCAGGTTCGGAACCTTGGCAAGGCTATGTTCCCGCACCTTATAGTTGATCTTTTCATTGCGAAGATCGGCCTCCACCCGGAGACCGGCGGACTTGAGCTTCTCCACCACCGCAAGCGCGTAGCCATCGGCCTCGGACACGATGGTGGCAACCACGGCCTGCACCGGCGCCAGCCAGAGCGGGAACTTGCCTGCATAATGCTCGATGAGGATGCCGATGAAGCGCTCATAGGACCCGAAAATCGCCCGGTGCAGCATTACCGGCCGGTGCTTCTCACCATCCTCGGCAATATAGTGGGCGTCCAGCCTTTCGGGCAGCACGCGGTCCGACTGGATCGTGCCGACCTGCCAGGTGCGGCCGATCGCGTCGGTCAGATGCCATTCCAGCTTGGGCGCATAGAAGGCGCCCTCGCCTGGCAGTTCCTCCCAGCCATATTCGGCCGTATTGAGCCCCGCCGCGGCCACCGCATCGCGCAGTTCCGCCTCGGCTTGGTCCCACATTTCATCCGAGCCGAATCGCTTGTCCGGCCGCAGCGCCAGCTTGATCGAATAGCCTTCAAAGCCGAGCTGCTGATAGATGCGATCAGCGAGCGCGCAGAATTTCCGCACTTCGTCGACGATCTGGTCTTCGCGGCAAAAGATATGGGCATCGTCCTGCGTGAACTGGCGCACCCGCATCAGGCCGTGCAGCGCGCCATGCGGCTCATTGCGATGGCAACAGCCATTTTCATAGATGCGCAACGGCAGGTCGCGATAGCTCTTGATACCCTGCTTGAAGATCAGAACATGCGCCGGGCAGTTCATCGGCTTCAGCGCCATCCAGTCGGCCTCGCCCGAAATGACCGGCCCTTCGTCCTCGACATTCGGCACTTCGTCGGGGATAACGAACATATTTTCGCGATATTTGCCCCAGTGGCCAGACTGCTCCCACTGGCGCGCGTCCATGATCTGGGGCGTCTTCACTTCGCGATAGCCCGCTCCGTCGATCGCCCGGCGCATATAGGCCTCCAGCTCACGCCAGACCATATAGCCCTTGGGGTGCCAGAAAACGCTGCCATGCGCCTCCTGCTGAAGGTGGAACAGATCCATCTCCTGCCCGAGCTTGCGATGGTCGCGCCTGGCCGCTTCCTCGAGCCGAGTCAGATGCGCTTCAAGCTGCTTCCGGTTTAGCCAGCCCGTGCCATAGATGCGCGAGAGCATCGCATTCTTCTGGTCGCCGCGCCAATAAGCCCCCGAGACCCGCGTCAGCCTGAAGGCTTGCGGGTCGAGCTTGCCCGTAGAGGCCAGATGCGGCCCCCGGCACATGTCGAACCAGTCCCCGCCCGACCAGTAAACGGAAATCTCCTCGCCCTCGGGAAGCTCCGCCGCCCATTCCGCCTTGAACGTCTCGCCTGCCGCCTTCCAGCGGGCGATCAGGTCCTCCCGCGCCCACACTTCGCGGCGAAGCGGCTTGTCGGCGGCAATGATCCGCCGCATCTCTTCCTCGATGGCGGGCAGGTCCTCTTCGGTAAAGGGCCGCTCCTTGGGCGCGAAGTCATAATAGAAACCGTCGTCGGTCGCCGGACCGAAGGTGATCTGCGTAGCCGGAAACAGCCTTTGGACAGCCTCTGCCAGCACATGGGCGAAATCGTGCCGCGCCAGTTCCAGCGCATCCGCCTCGTCCCGCGCGGTCACCAGCGCAAGATCGGCATCGCTCTCAAGCGGGCGGCCAAGGTCGCGCAATTCGCCGTCGACCTTCGCCGCGATGGCCGCCTTGGCAAGACCTGGTCCGATGGCCGCGGCAATATCCGCCGGGGTAGTGCCAGGCGCGACTTCGCGCACGCTACCATCGGGAAGGCGGATTTTCAGCATCTGCGTCACAGTTGACTTTCAACTTCTTGGTGTGATGTCCACTTTTGGTTGACGATACGCCTTGTCTGCCGACGGCGCCCAAGTCAAGGCGCAGGTGCAGGCGAGTGCATGGAACAAAAGGAGTCGATCATGAGGTCCAATGTATTTTGAGCCGGGCCAAACCCCGCCTGACACAATCACCGCGGTCATACTGGCGGGAAGCAGGCCCGGTGGCGATCCCATGGCAAAGGCGGCGGGGGTTGCATTGAAGGCGCTTGTTCGCGTGGGGGGAGAGACCATGCTCTCCCGCGTCGCGCGGACGCTTTCCTCCCATCCGCGCATCGGACGGCTATTGGTATTGGCGCAGGACACGGACCTGCTGAAGCAGCATGAAGACAGCGGTTGGATGGCCGCCGATCCGCGCATTGCCTTTGTCACCAGCGGCTCGGGCATCAGCAGTTCCATTGCTGCTGTGCTGGCGGGCGGCAACTACCCCGTTCTGGTGACGACAGCCGACAATGCGCTGCTGACGTCCGCCATGATCGACAGCTTCATCACCGGAACGTCCGGCGCCGACGTCGCCGTGGCAATGGTCGAAAGGCGCGTGCTGCTTGCCAGCTATCCACAGTCAAGGCGGACCTGGCTTAAATTCCGGGGCGGCTGGTGGTCGGGGGCCAATCTTTTCTGGTTTGCCAATAACAAGGTCAAGCCGCTGCTTGCACTCTGGCAAAGCGTCGAGCAGGACCGCAAGAAAGGCATGAAGATCGTGGGCGCTTTTGGCCCCCTGCTGCTGATCGGCGCTGTCTTGAGGCTGCTGACCATATATCAGGCGGTAGCGATGGCAGGCAGGCGCTTTGGCCTTTCGGCAAGGATCGTGGCCATGCCACAGGCGGAGGCATGTATTGACGTGGACAAGCCCGGGGATTTGGAACTGGCCGAAGCGATATTGCGGGAGCGACTGCCGGTTTAGGATGCCGCCGTCCCTGCGCAGACAGGGACCACGCTTTCTTGTGGGAAGGCAACAATGATAATGACCCCGATAGCTAAGCTGCCCCCCGCTTCTTTCGCGAATAATGCCGCGCCGCCGCTCCCATCATCAGGAAGCCGGTGACCGCCACGATCATATTGGAGGTCGCAGCGCCCGTAGCGCCAAGCCGTGGCAGCAGGACCGCGAGCGCCGCCAGCAGAAACAGCGCATTGAGCAGCCTTATGGCGACTATACTGCGCGGGTGGCCGGTCGCCATCAGCAGCGGTTCGAAGCTGACGCCCACCAGGTCGATCGACGCAGCGATGCCCAGCAACAAAAGCAGGGGATAGGCCCCGCCGAACGCCGGCCCCGCCATCAGCAGCAAAAGCGGTTTGCCGAGCGTCAGTATCAGCATGATAATGATCGCTCCCGCAATGATCGCCAGCCGGTTGGTTCGCCGGAAGAGCTTTCGAACATCCTTTTCGTTCTGACCAGCATGCACCTTCGCCAGTTCCGCAAAAATGGCGCGGGACAACAGCCCCGAGATCTTGGTCAGCGAATTGCTGAGCTGATGCGCCAGCCGGTAAAGCCCAGCCCCCGCAGCGCCCACGAAAAAACCAACCAGCAGGACGGAAAGCTGCTTGCTGAGGGAACTGACGGTCGTGCTGAGATTGGTGGCGGTGAGAAAACTCATTATCCCCGCATTTTCATGCCGCGCCTGAAGGAAGCTCGCCCGACTCCAGCGGCCCAGCCGGTCCTTGGCAGTTTTGAGCGCCAGGCTCCAATAGGTGACCGCGCAGACCAGTTCTGCCGCCGCCCAGGCGATGAGGAACGCGGTGATGCCGGGTGATGCCAGCCAGGCGATCACCGCTCCCGCCATGCGGGCGATCGGGATCATGGTTTCGGCAAGGGCGCCCGCATCGAAACGGTCGAAAAGACGCAGCAGGCCTGTGGGCGTCGAACGGATCGTGAGCAGGATGACCGCGCAATAAGCGACCGCCTGCATAGACATGGCGCTCGACCAGCCGAAATGCGGTCCCAGCAGCAAGGCCGCTGCCGCTGCGATGGCGCAGCCCGTCAGCGCGCCGGCAATATCGATTGCGATGCAAAAGCCGACAAGGCGGCCCAACTTGCCGCCGTCGCCCTCGCGAAGATGCTCCTGCCCATATTTGACGATGACTTGCCAGCTTTCGAAGCTGACGATCGTGCTTATCGCCTGCGCGGTGCTGAGGATCAGTGCGAAATGCCCAAAGCCGGAGGGGCCCAATGTCCTTGTCACAATCGCCAGATAGCCAAGGCTCAAAATGGCGCCCACGCCCTTGCCGCCCAGCAGCCATGCCGTGTTCTGCAAGATGCGGCCGAGCGGGCTTTCGCTTTTGATCCAGGGCCGTTTTATCGGGGATGGCATTCGTGTGTTCGTCTTTGCAGGCCGTCTGCGGAAAGGATGGATGACGCCAGCCGACATAGTGGAGGATGTGCCGCTTGTCGCCGTATTTTCGCCATTGACCGCCATTAGGAGCCCCTGCAAAGCCCTCTGACGGCGTCCATTCTGCTCGGGAATTGCAATGACGATCAGCAAAGCCATCATTCTAAGCGCCGGACAGGGATCACGCCTGCTGCCCCTTACTTCCGATATGCCCAAATGCATGATCGACTTTAACGGCCGCACGCTTATCGAATGGCAGATCGAGGCGTTGAGAGCCAATGGCGTCCGACATATTTCCGTCGTCACGGGCTTTCGCACCCAGCGCGTGGAATCGCACCTGGCCCGCGTGAACGGAGTGGAGATCGAAACTATCTTCAATCCCTTCTTCCAGGTCGCCGACAATCTCGGCACCTGCTGGATCGCTCGCGAGGCGATGGATCAGGACTTCATCATCCTGAACGGCGATACCATCATATCGGACGAGATCGTAGCAAAGCTGATCGACGGTTCACGCTGGCCGATCACCGTCACCGTCGACGTCAAAGCCGCCTATGACGAGGACGACATGAAAGTCCATCGCGAGGGCGAAAAGCTGATGTCGATCGGCAAGCGGCTTGGCGCGGACGTCGCCAATGCCGAGTCCATCGGCATGCTGGCGTTCCGGGGCGAAGGTCCGGCGACATTCCGGGCGCAGGTCGAAAAGATGATGCGCACTCCCGAAGGCGTCGAGCGCTGGTACCTGCGCGCCATCGACATGCTGGCCATGGAGCAGGAGATCGGCACCGTCTCCATCCATGGTCTTGAATGGGCCGAAGTGGATTTCCCGCAGGATGTGGAGATCGCCAAGGCGCTGACCGCCAAATGGGTGGACGAAGGGCGTTACCGGCTGGCCCAGGGGTGAAAACGACATTGGGGTTTTTGCGGTCGTTCAGGAAAAGCTGAACCGTCGTCCGTGCGCAGCCGGGACCTGTTTCTCTTTGGCATAGTTGAAGAAAAAGCGGGGTCCCTGCCTGCGCAGGGACGACGGAAACAAGCTCAGATGACCATCACACCGTCACCCCACCCAAAACCCCTGCAGCCACTCAACCAGCGCCGCGATCTGCTCATCATCCAGCTTCAGAGCCTTCCCAAGGTCGGGCGGCCCCGGCCAGCTTGGGTCGGCGAGCGTCAGCCCGCCGCCGCTGCGCTCCGCTTCATAGCGGGGGAAAACATGGAAATGGACGTGCGGGTCCACCATCATCAGCATCAGATAGTTAAGCCTGGTATGCGATACCGCCCTGCCAAGCACCGTCGCGATATCGCCCGTGACCTGCTTCAGCTCCGCAAAAGCCTTGGGCGGCAGTTCGTCGAACGCCGTCACTTCGCTCTTGGCCGCCAGCACCAACGAACCGAGCGTCAATTGCGCGGGCCGCAGCAGCACGGCCCAATGGGCATATTCCCGGATCAGCGTTGCCGGATAGCCGAACTTCCGGATGGTCTCGTTCATGCGCCCTGCTCCAGCCAGCTTGTGACCCTGCCCCCCCTCGCCCGCGCGGCATAGGCCTGCGCCAGACGGACGGCGTGAACCAGACAGGAAAGCGCCGTCCACCATGCCACCAGTTCCAGCCCCACATCGGGCCGGCCGAGCAGCAGCGCGATTACCAGGATGATCATATTGGGATTACGCCGGGCGGTGATGAGGCGGAAGTCGGAATCGAATTTGCGCCACACATGGATATGAATCCCGAAGGACTTGATGAATGCGCCTTCAATCAGCCGCTGAACAACATAGCCCGCGACGATGACGGCCATCATCGCCAGGAAATGCTTGTGGCCGAGGCCCAGGCCGACCTTGGTGAGCCCCGCCCCCCAGGCATACCACCAGAAGGGCGGATGGACGAGGTCGATCCCATGGTCAAAGGCATTGCCCCAGCCCGACGATGTAATGGTACAGCGGGCGAGCTTTCCATCGACCGTGTCCAGCACCATGAAGACGAACCCGGCCGCCACCCCTTGCCAATAATTGCCCTGCCAGAACAGCACCGTCGCCCAGACGCACAGCGCCGCCCCGATCAGCGTCACCATATTGGGAGTCATGCCGATCCGCGCGGCAAGACGCGTCAGCACCAGCGCCAGTTCGGGCCAGAGATATTTGGTCAGGATGTCGGTGACGCCCTTATAGGCGCCATAATAGCTCTGCCGCTCGATGGAGCGCACGGTCGCGGGGGTCAGCAGCTCCACGAAGGGACACTCCAGCTTCCGCAGTGAATCATTGTAGATTTCCGGCCGCTCATCATGATCGATGATTGTGAGAGAGGGCGGAACGTCCCCTTCCCCGGCCAGCACCGCGTCGAGCGCCATCGCCTCGCTCTCCGATGGCAGCAGCGCCAGCACGGGCCGTGCCTTCGCCATCAAGAGCGTACCGGGCCGCTGCAATAGATATTGGAACCAGAGCGGGTCGAACGCGAATTCCAGGTTCACCCAAAGCACCGGATCGCCCGCTTCACCGGGCCGCAGCTTCGCCGCCCGGAAAAGCCGCCGCACCCGCTCCGCATTCTCCATGCCCCAGATGCGCGTGTCATTAAATCCGGCGAAATGAAGCTGGATGGCTTGGGTCACAAAATGGCTTCCGTCATCGATCGTCCGCAAGGCCGGACTGGCGGCTGCCCTCATATCAGAGGACGTGGATGTGTCAAAAAGCAGCCCGCGACGCAGCCGGGGCGACATCCTGCCATTGGCCACTTATCTGCTCGAGCAGGGCCTTCCACATCTGCCCGACGGTTTCGGTCCCATATTGCCGGTAGAGGTGCTGCCGCGCCGCTTCCAGCCGCGCGTCTTCCCTCGGGCTTTTCTCCACATAGCGGCGGAGCCCTTCCTGCCAGTCATCGAGCGCGATGAAAGGCCTCAATTCCTCATAGGCATCGATCGAATCGGCTACCACGCCCAATCCGGCAGCGATGGCCGTGGCGGGGCGGTTGATGGTCTTTCCGACGGTATATTGATTTCGTTCGACCGGCACGATCGCTACATCATGCGATTTCAGCGATCGCTGGAAAGTGCCAAGCGACCAGGGCATATAATGGGTTGGCAGCTTCCACCCCAAAGCGGCTTTCCAGTAACGCCAGCGGGCATTGCTGATAATGGTCAGCGTTACCGGATACGACCGCGCGAAGATCTCCAGTTGACGGACGGCTGCATCAATATGTGCGAAGCCCGAAAGTTTGCCCTGGCTTTTGCCGAACCAGACGCAGTGCAGAGCGCCCTTGTGGCTGGAAAGAAACCGCTCAAGCTGCGCCAGTTGCCGCTGTTCACCGGAACTGTTCTCAATCTGCCTCTGATCGGACAGATCCTCGATGAGGTCGGGGACCACGTGACTCTTGCCCACGATGCCGGGCACAACCGACTGAACCTGCCGTGCCAGAACATCTGTGGAAAAGGTGATATGCGTCGCGAGCATCATCATCTCCCGGACACGGTCCAACCGTCCGGGCGTGTCCAGCCGAACCCTGGCCTCGAAAAGATTGTCGCAAATGTCATAGACGACTGGCTTGCCCAGCCGCCGCGCCTCCCGGGCAATCTGCACGGCTTCGTCCGAAAAGGATTTCGAGAATAGAAGAACATCATAGCCTTGAGGGCCGACCTCGCTGCTATAAGGCTCCACATCCATGCCGCATCCCCGCAGGAAGCTGATCGGCATCAGCATGCGGAGCCGGATGCTGGCCATCTTCGGATTATAGCTTTTGGCATGCCAGCCAAAGCGCGGTTTCAAGGCATTATTTCCCCGCAACAGCCTGCTCATAAGCCAGCAGCTTCACCCAGTCGTTCAGGCGGGAACGCAGGTCCAGTTCCACGCTTACCTTCTCCTTCACGCCCTTCCGTTTCCCGATGGAAAGCTCCGTCAGCACCCCTTTCGCCAGTGCTGGCGGATTTTCAATGGGCACGAGGGTGCCATATTCGCCGTCCTTCAACGCTTCGCGATTACCGGTCGGGCAATCAGTCGCAACGATTGGCAAGCCGCAAACCAGCGCCTCGTTCAGCGCATTGCTGGCTCCCTCCCACCTTGAAGCGCTTACAAAAAGATCGGCCTTGCTCATCGCTGCAAAGGGATTAGGCAGATAGCCGATGAAATCAACATCTTCGGCTACATTCTGTTCTTTGGCAAGGCCGCGTAATTTGTCGATATCCGACTCCTTGCCGTCCCCAATAACCAGGAGGCGGGCACGAACATCTGGATGCAGGCATGCCAGGGCCTTGATCAATATGTCGAAGCCCTTTTGTTGGCAAATACGCCCCATGGCCGCAATGACCGGACGGTTTCCTTGCCGCTCCGCAAGAAAGGGATGCTGGAAAGGTTCGGAGGCGAGTTGCCGGACCCGGCCGATATCCACCCCATTGGGAATAAACTCGACGTCCATCGCGGGAAGCGAGCATCTTACTTCCTCCGCCAAGTCCCTCGACACCGCCACCACAAAATCAGTGCCTTGATATTTGATGCGGTCCCAGAAGAGCATCTCTGCATGGTGCGCGCGCCGACCAGGGCGGGCCGAGGAATTGCTGGCCCGCACACCGTAGCGAATCCGCCCGCGCTGCCCGCTGATGCCCAGTGCGAACCGGGCAGGCAGATGCAAATGATTGCCGCCGCTGAGAAACAGAGACGGTCGGCGCTGCCGCAACGCCTTGCCCAGGGACAGCACAGAAAGAGCCAGGTCGGCAGCACGGCTCTTCGCTTTCCAGCCGCTTCCTACCTCCACGACAGGAACATTCAAGGGAACTCGTTCCCGCAGCGGCCCGCTGGCGCGCATCACCCAGAGTTCCGCCGGCAGGCCAGCTTCCACAGCGGCTGTCGCGATTTCGATCGACTTCGCTACAGTGCCGCTGGAGCGGAAGTCATAATTGCCGATCGCTATGGCGCCGTTGGCTGCCACGTCCGTTCCTATCCCCCGAGTTGCGCCCTTCGGCACGAGTCATTCTCCGCGGCCAAAGCTGCCGCCGCTCGATAACGCGCCATAGGCAATTAGCCTCGACATGGGAAGCAAAGCTTGCGTTCTCTTCAGACGGCGACGCGCCGATTCCGTGCCCAGGCCAAAGAAAGGCTTGCCTTCGCCGTCTGTTTGATTATCGGCACCTACAGCAGACGAGGACAGGACATGGCCGAATTCAGATTGCCGAAGAACAGCAGGATCACCGGTAAGGGCGCGGTGCATAAGGCCGATGGCGCATCGCGGGTCAAAAAGTTCAAGGTGTATCGCTACGATCCCGACTCGGGTGAAAACCCCCGCTACGACACGTTCGAGATCGATCTGGACGAATGCGGGCCGATGGTGCTCGACGCGCTCATCAAGATGAAGAGCGAGCAGGACCCTTCGCTCACCTTCCGCCGTTCCTGCCGCGAGGGCATTTGCGGTTCCTGCTCGATGAACATCAACGGCAAGAACGGCCTTGCCTGCACGACCGCCATCGAGGATTGCAAGGGCGACGTCCGCATCACCCCGCTGCCGCATATGGACGTCATCAAGGACCTGGTTCCCGATTTCACCCATTTCTACGCGCAGTACAGTTCGATCCAGCCCTGGCTGAAGACCGTCACGCCCGCGCCCTCGGGCAAGGAACGGCTGCAGTCGCCGGAGGACCGCGCAAAGCTGGACGGTCTTTATGAGTGCATCCTGTGCGCCTGCTGCTCCACAAGCTGCCCCAGCTATTGGTGGAACAGCGACAAGTTCCTTGGCCCCGCAATCCTGCTGCAGGCCTATCGCTGGCTGGCCGACAGCCGCGACGAGATGACCGGCGAGCGCCTGGATGAGCTGGAAGACCCCTTCCGCCTCTATCGCTGCCACACCATCATGAACTGCTCCAATGTGTGCCCCAAGGGATTGAGCCCCGCGCGCGCCATTGCGGAGGTCAAGAAAATGGTGGTCGAGCGGCAGATCTGATTCGCCGGTGCCATCCACGCTCGAACGCTATCACGCCCTTGTCGCCGCCGGAGAGTTGCGGCCTGACCGGGATCAGCAGGCGGCGGCGGAGCGGCTGAACGCACTTCAGCAGGAGCTTGAAGCGGTCCCGCCCCGCGGCTCGGTGCTCTGGCGCATGCTGGGCAAGACACCGCCGCCGCCGCGCGGGCTCTACATGTGGGGCGGCGTCGGGCGCGGCAAGTCCATGCTGATGGACCTGTTCTTCGATAGCCTGAAGATCCACCGCAAGCGCCGCGTCCATTTCCATGAATTCATGCTCGAAGTGCATGAGCGGCTGCGCGACGCGCGGAAATCCGAAAATGGCGATCCCATTCCGCCAGTGGCCGCCGCCATCGCCGATGAGGCGCGGCTGCTCGCTTTTGACGAGATGGTCGTCAACAACATGGCGGACGCCGCGATCCTCTCCCGGCTGTTCACCGCGCTGCTCGATGCGCGGGTGACAGTGGTGACGACCTCCAACCGCCCGCCGCGCGACCTTTACAAGGATGGCCTTAACCGCGAGCTGTTCCTGCCCTTCATCGACCTTCTCGAGGACCGGCTGGACGTGATGACGCTGAATGGCCCCACCGACTACCGGCTGGAGCGTTTGGGCGGCGTCGACACCTGGTATGTCCCCAATGGCCCTGAAACGACCGCGGCGCTCGCCAGCGCCTTCTTCCGCCTCACCGACTATCCCCCGGAAGACCGCGCCCATGTGCCCGCCGAAGAGATCGACGTCCATGGCGGCCGCAAGCTGTTCGTTCCCAAATCGCTTAAAGGGGTCGCCGTCTTCTCCTTCAAGCGCCTCTGCGCCGATGCGCGCGGCGCCCCCGATTACCTTGCGATCGCTCGCAAATATCACACGGTCATCATCGTCGGCATTCCAAAACTCGGCCCCGACATGCGCAACGAAGCGGCGCGGTTCAAGACGCTGATCGATGCGCTTTACGAGTATAAGGTGAAACTGCTGGCCGGAGCGGACGCAGAACCGGCGGGGCTTTATGCGGAGGGCGATGGCGCGTTCGAGTTCGAGCGGACAGTATCACGCCTGATGGAAATGCAGTCGGACGATTATCTCGCGCTGGGGCATGGTGAGCGGTGAGGCCCGATTGATATTTGCCTCGCTACTTTGCGCCGCAATAGCATAATCCAAAGGAGCCCCAATTGGACGATTTTTCCGATTTCATCATTTTCGCTGACGAAAGTGGCGATCACGGTATGGAGAACATTGATACCGAATTTCCTGTATTCGCTCTCGTTTTCTGTGTCTTTTCAAAAAATGATTACAGCAGAAATGTCGAGCCTGGAGTCCGCGAACTGAAATTCAAATATTTTGGACATGACGTCGCAATTCTCCAGAACGGGAAGTGCGAAAACAGTTGCCGCCGTTCGGTTTTTTGCGCCACCGACCTGATCTTAGAGAAAAATTCTACGATGATTTGAATAATTTAATCTCATCGATCCCCATGCAAGTAATCGTGTCTGTGATCGACAAAAATAAACATCGGGATCGCTATGCAAATCCATGGAATCCTTATCAGGTAGCCATGCACTTTTGTATGGAGAAACTATGCGATCGAATGATCACAGAAGGGCAACGTGGGAAGCTCATGCACGTATTATTCGAGGGGCGCGGAAAAGTTGAAGATGCATCGCTTGAATTGGAATTTCGCAAAATCACTCAGAACAATGCGCATTGGGGTTATAGAAAAGTAGATTTTACACGCTGCGGCTTTGAGCCAATCTTTGTGCCCAAAGCCGCCAACCATGCTGGCCATCAAATTTCCGATCTGATAGCTCGCCCACTGGCCCTCCGCGCATTGCGTCCCGAACAGCCCAATCGTGCGTCGGATGTGGTTTGGGGGAAGGTGCAGGATTGGAAGGTGTTTCCCTGAAAACGAAGGGGTCTCGGCGCAAACCGAAACCCCTACGTCGACCAGGAAAAGCCCAATCCTTGCATCGAATATAGCAAATATTTCCAGAAATTCAACATACGGTTCACCCCTTCGCCCGGATCATCTCCTCAATCGCAATGAACTTCTCGCGCGGCGCACCTTCCCGCGCCCGCAGCACCTCGGCCTGTTCGATCTTCTGCCAGTCGCGGAACGTCACGATCTCTACCCCGCGCTCGGCCAGCAGCGCATCAAGGCCCGGACGTCCTGCCTTGCCGCTGTCCGCGCCGATATCCTCGGCGATTTTCTCCGCGATCATATAGCCGTCTGGGCGGTTGGTGCCGATGGTGCCGGTCGGTCCCCGCCGCGCCCAGCCGACGCAATAAAGGCCGGGCAGGATCCGTCCCTCGTCGCTCGCGAAGCGGCCCCGGCCATGTTCATAGGGTACGCCTTCGATCGGCGGCGTTGAATAGCCGATGCAGCTCACCACCAGGCTGCAATCCACGCTGTAGCGCTCGCCCGTGCCATGGCTGCGCAACTGATCGTCGAGGACGGTGCGCTCCACGATCACCCGATCGACCTTGCCGTCGCCTTCTATCGCCACCGGCATTGCAAAGAAGTCGAACTCAATGATGACGGGCTTGGCCACCGGGTTGGCGGCGAAGTCGCGGAGGTGCCCCACGGACTTGCGCATTCCCGGCTCCAGCAGTGCGTCGGCGCCGTCCTCCGGCAGATCGACCGGATCGACGCGGGGGGCAGCCCGTTCCAGATGGCCAAGCTCCCCCAGTTCCTTGGGCGTCATGGCGATCTCGTGCGGCCCGCGGCGGCCCAATATCGTGATATGCCGGATCGCCGAGCGGTTCAGTTGCTCCAGCGCATGGGCGACAATATCGCTGCCGGCAAATTCCTGCTGCGTCTTGGCAAGGATGCGCGCGACGTCCAATGCGACATTGCCGTTCCCCACAATGACCGCACCCGGCCCATTGAGGCGCGGCTCCAGCCCCGCAAATTCGGGATGGCCATTATACCAGCCGACAAATTCCGCGCTGCCCACCACGCCCGGAAGGTTGCCTCCCGGGATTTCGAGCGGCCGGTCCTTGGGCGCGCCGGTCGCCAGCACCACCGCGTCATACAGGTCCTGCAGCTCCCCGATGGTAACATCCCGCCCGACGCAGACATTGCCCACAAAGCGGACATTATCGGAAAGCGCGACCGCCTCATAACGGCGGGACACCGCCTTGATCGATTGATGGTCCGGCGCGACGCCGAAGCGGATGAGGCCATAGGGGACAGGCAACCGGTCCAAGATGTCGACCCTTACCTCTTCCCCGAATATCTTCTGGCATGCTTCCGCGGTGTAATAGCCCGCTGGTCCCGATCCGATCACCGCCACATGCCGCATGAAGCTCTCCCGCTTGCCTTTTGCAGGATGCTAACGCGGTGCGCGGGCCGTGCAAGGGAAATGCTGACATGAGCGGACCTTGCTGCTATCGGGCGCGGATGACCGACCTTGATGCCATTCGCAACTTTTCAATCATTGCCCATATCGACCATGGCAAGTCGACCCTTGCCGACCGGCTGATCCAGCGCTGCGGCGGCCTTTCGGACCGGGAAATGTCGGCTCAAGTGCTTGATAATATGGACATTGAAAAGGAGCGCGGCATCACCATCAAGGCGCAGACGGTGCGCCTCAACTATACGGCGAAGGACGGCGCGACCTATGAGCTCAACCTCATGGACACGCCGGGGCATGTGGACTTCGCCTATGAGGTAAGCCGTAGCCTCGCCGCGTGCGAGGGCGCGCTGCTGGTCGTCGACGCCGCGCAGGGGGTGGAGGCGCAGACGCTCGCCAATGTCTATCAGTCGATCGAGCATGACCATGAAATTGTACCTGTTATCAACAAGATAGACCTTCCCGCCGCGGAACCCGAAAAGGTCCGGCACGAGATCGAGGACATTATCGGCCTCGACGCTTCCGAAGCCGTGCTCGCGTCCGCCAAATCCGGGATCGGCATCGACGACATATTGGAGCAGATCGTCGTAAAAATTCCTGCCCCAAAGGGCGACCGCAACGCGCCGCTCAAAGCCATGCTGGTCGACAGTTGGTATGATCCTTATCTCGGCGTCGTCATCCTGGTCCGCGTGATGGACGGCGTCATCAAGAAGGGGCTGCCGGTAAAGTTCATGCAGGGCGGCACCGAGCATCTGATCGACCGCGTCGGCTGCTTCCGGCCGAAGATCGAGCAGGTGGCGGAGCTTGGGCCGGGCGAGATCGGCTTCATCACCGCGCAGATCAAGGAAGTGGCGCAGGCGATGGTCGGCGACACGGTCACCACCGTCAAGAACCCCGCGCCCAAGCCGCTTGCGGGCTTCAAGGAAGTGCAGCCGGTGGTCTTCTGCGGCCTCTTTCCGGTCGACGCCAATGATTTCGAGAAGCTGCGCGACAGCATCGCCAAGCTGCGCCTCAATGACGCATCCTTCAGCTTCGAGATGGAAACCAGCGCCGCGCTTGGCTTCGGCTTCCGCTGCGGTTTCCTGGGCCTGCTCCATCTTGAGATCATTCAGGAGCGCCTCACCCGCGAATATGACCTCGACCTCATCACCACCGCGCCTTCGGTGGTCTATGACATTCACCTGAACGACGGGTCGTTGAAGCAGCTTCACAACCCCGCCGACATGCCCGAGGCGAACCATATCGACACTATCGAGGAGCCGTGGATCGAGGCGGTGATCTATGTGCCCGACGAATATCTGGGCTCGATCCTGAAGCTCTGCCAGGACCGGCGGGGCATTCAAAAGAACCTGACCTATGTCGGCGGCCGCGCGCAGGTGACCTATGAACTGCCGCTCAATGAGGTGGTGTTCGACTTTTACGACCGCCTCAAGTCGATCAGCCGCGGCTATGCGAGCTTCGATTATCACCAGATCGGCATGCGCGAGGGCGACCTCGTCAAGATGAACATCCTGGTGAACAATGAGCCCGTCGACGCGCTTTCGATGATCGTGCACCGGGGCGCGGCCGAAGCGCGCGGGCGGCATATGTGCGAGCGCCTCAAGGACCTCATCCCCCGCCACCTGTTCAAGATCCCCATCCAGGCGGCGATCGGCGGCAAGGTGATCGCCCGCGAAACCATCGCGGCGTTGCGCAAGGACGTGACCGCGAAATGCTATGGCGGCGACATCACCCGCAAGAAGAAACTGCTGGAGAAGCAGAAGGAAGGCAAGAAGCGGATGCGGGAATATGGCAGCGTGAGCATCCCGCAGGAGGCGTTCATCGCAGCGCTCAGAATGGGGGATGAGGGATGAGCGGCGACGAGGATTATGTGTTCGACGAAGAGTCGGGCGAATGGGTTCCGGCGTCCGAACTGGCGGCGAAGAGTGCGGCGGCGGGAACAGTCGAAGTCCGCGATGCGGTGGGCAACCTGCTTTCCGATGGCGATCAGGTGACGCTGATCAAGGACCTCACCGTCAAGGGCGCTGGCCAGACATTGAAGCGCGGCACACTCATCAAGTCGATCCGCCTGACAGGTGACCCGCAGGAGATCGACTGCAAATATGAAGGCATCAAGGGCCTGGTGCTGCGGGCGGAGTTTGTGAGAAAGCGGTGAGGACTCTCCTTCTCCCGCTTTAGGCAGCACGCGGATGACACCGCTGCGCGGCACACAAGACCCATAAAGCCACCCCTTTCATCCCCCATTCACCCCATGCCTGCGATGAAGCGCGGATGGCCTGGTCCCTTTCCGTTGATCGGCGGCGGCTTTTGTCCGATAGGGGGCGGATGCTGCGCGGCTTTCTTGTTCTGGTGCTTTCCTTTCTGCTGTTCGTGCCGCAGGCGATGGCGCAGCAGATCCTTCGGGATGCCGAGACGGAGGCGCTGCTCAACGATATTTCGGCGCCGCTGATCCAGGCGGCGGGGCTAGACCCGCATAATGTGCAGGTGCTGCTGATCAACGATCCTGAGATCAACGCCTTTGTCGCGGGCGGACAGATCGTCTGGATCCACAGCGGGCTTCTGGCCAAGGCCGACAATGTCAACCAGTTGCAAGGCGTGATCGCGCATGAGCTGGGCCATATCGAGGGCGGGCATGTCGTCCGCGCCAGCGAAGGGATGAAGGCGGCGACCGGCATCACGCTGCTCAGCCTTTTGCTAGGCGCCGCGGCGATGGCGGCGGGCGGGGGCGAGGCCGGCATGGGCATCATGGCGGCGGGACAGCAGGCGGCGATGGGCAAATATCTTGCCTTTTCGCGCAATCAGGAAAGCTCCGCCGATCTGGCCGGCGCGCGTTACCTCAGCAAGGCTGGGGTCAGCGGGCGGGGCAGCATCGCCTTTTTCAAGAAGCTGCAGAACCAGGAGTTCCGCCTCGCCATTCCGCAGACCGACAGCTATGCCCGCACGCACCCGCTGAGCGGGGAGCGCATTGCGGTGCTGAACGAGGTTTATCACAAGGACCCGGCCTGGGACAAACCCATGGACCCGAAGCTGGAGGCGCGATTTGAGCGGGTGAAGGCGAAGCTGGTGGGCTTTGTCTCCGATCCGGCGCAGACGCTGCGCAGCTATCCTGAGGGCGATGGGAGCATCCCCGCCCGCTATGCCCGCGCCTATGCCTGGCACAAGTCGGCCTATCCCGACAAGGCGATGGAGGAGGTGAAGGGCTTGCTCGGCCAAGCGCCGGACGATCCCTATTTCCTGGAACTTGAGGGACAGATATTGCTGGAGTCGGGGCGGCCCAAAGAGGCTATTGCGCCGCTCCGCCGCGCCGTTGCGGAGACCGGCAGCCAGCCGCTTATCGCAGCATTGCTAGGGCACGCACTGATCGCGACGGAGGACGACGTTAATCTGCCTGAGGCCGAAAGGGTGCTGAAATCCGCCGTGGTCCGCGACCGCGACAATCCCTTTGCCTGGTATCAGCTAGGCGTGGTCTATGAGCGGCGCGGCGATACGGCGCGGGCGGCGCTGGCAACGGCGGAGCGCTATCAGATGAGCGGCAGCCCGGAACTGGCGCTGCACAGCGCGGAGGCGGCAATGGCGGGCATCAAGCAG
>NZ_DATEMB010000051.1:0-4187 GCF_035276005.1 Rhizorhapis sp. | reverse complement strand
TGACCGCCGATGAAGGCCTGCTTCTGGACGCGATCGGCACTGCGCTCGAAGAGCCGCATGCCGCTTATGAAAAGATCGTGACCCTGCTCGGCAATGACGATGCGCTGGGGGCGCTTACCTGCCTTCAGGCCGTGGCGCAGGCGCATAGCGACCTGGGCCGCCCGCTCGATCTTTACGCGGCGGGCTGACCTTCTGGCGGCCCGCTTCCCTTAATCGTCGTCGGTGCTTGGCTGCCTGACACTGTCCACGACAAACCCCTTATGCCAGATGAGCCAAAGCAATGCCATTCCTGGTAGAGCAGCAACAATAGTGGTCAGCCAGAAGCCTACCCAGCCGGCGTGTTCCGCGATAATCCCGGCTGGTGCAGCGAGCCAGGTTCGTCCGACGGCGGCAAAAGACGACAGCAACGCAAATTGCGTTGCTGTGTAGGCCAAACTCGAAAGCCCAGATAAATAGGTCACAAACACGGTCAATCCAATGCCGCTCGTCACCTGTTCGGTCGCCACCGCAATAGTGAGCCACAATGTAGAATGACCATGCATCGCGACCCCGACAAAGGTGAAGTTGCTCAGCATCATCATCAAGCCGGACCAAAGCAAGGCACGTCCCATGCCCAGCCAAGCTATGAATGGCGCAGCCAGCGCCGTTCCGATGATCAGGCCCCAGAAGCCGACCACTTTGTTGATCGCGATGAACTCGGCATCGGTAAAACCCAGATCTACAATCATGGGATTGAGCATACCTTGCCCCATGGCGTCTCCGATTTTGTACAATAGCACGAATGACAGGATTAGCACCGATCCGCGCCGTCCGAGAAATTCGATGAAGGGATTAAGGACCGTTTCCTTGAGCCAAACGGAAATGCTCTTACCCGCCATTTCGGCATGGCGATCTACATAGATGCCAGGCCCGGCGATCAACGCGCCTATCGCACCAGGCAGAACAAGCAATCCGGTCAGGCCATAGGCTAAGCCCCATCCCAGCCCCAGACCGGTTTCAGGCGAATAAAGAAAGATGGTGCCGACGCCCGAAAAGAAAGCGCCTAGACGATAGCCGAACTGATTGGTCGCGGTGCCATAGGGCAGTTCGTCGTCGCTCAATATCTCAATTCGATAGGCGTCGATAACGATGTCCTGTGTCGCACCAAGGAAAGAAACGAGGATCGCGCAAAAAGCAAAATAGCCAAGGTGGTGGGCAGGATCACTGCTCCCCAGCATCCATATGGCGCAAAACAGCAGCGTCTGGACGAAGAACAGCCAGGCGCGACGCTGGCCGAACAGCCGCGTCAACAACGGCAGGGGCAACTTGTCGACAATCGGCGCCCACAACCATTTCAACGTGTATGGTGTGGTCAGGCCAATTGCGAAACCGATGGTCGACTTTTGAATGCCGACCTTTGACAGCCAATAACCCATTGTTCCGAGCAACAGCATCAGCGGGAAGCCGCTGGATATGCCGATCAGTAGCGACACGAAGGGCATCGGCCTGAAATAAGGACGCATGACGTCCTTCCAATTCTTCGCATCTTCGGCAGCGCCCGTCACTTATATCCCCCAGGTGGCATCCATCACGCCACCA
Organism: Rhizorhapis sp.; assembly: GCF_035276005.1. Lineage (NCBI taxonomy): Bacteria > Pseudomonadati > Pseudomonadota > Alphaproteobacteria > Sphingomonadales > Sphingomonadaceae > Rhizorhapis > Rhizorhapis sp. Next base: position 2,609 of record NZ_DATEMB010000051.1, on the reverse strand, counting down.
TATGGCCAAATGCCTGGGAAACAAGCGGGACGTGGTTGGTGGAAGGGGGGAGAGTCAAGCTTCGTCCCCTTGTGGGATAGGAACGTCGCCGAATGGCCAGGAGCGGACCTCAAATCACCCCTCCCTTTCAAGGGAGAGGACGGGGGTGGGTCGCCGCGTCAGCGGCGCTCTGCGCGGCCGGGTAGAAGCTCGCTTCGCTCGCCCCCACCCCAACCCCTCCTGAAGGGGAGGGGCTATGACTGGAAACCACCCAGATCCGCCAGGTCTCCAAACAGATGCAGTCCCATCGGGAAGCGCGGCGGTTCGGCGCCGCGCAGCGTTGCTTCGATCACCGCGATCGCTGCCACCAGGTCGCGCGGCAGACAGGGCTTGGCGAGGCAACCCACCGCGATTTCATGCGCGTCGCTGGGACAGGCGCCGGTCACGAACAGTACCGGCAGCCCCTTCTCATGGGCCTCCCGCGCCACATCGATGCCAGTCTTGTCGCCATGCAAGGTGATGTCCGCGATCACCAGATCGACGTCATCCTCCTCCAGCACGTTCACGGCATGATCATAATCGTCGACCGTCGCCGCGACGCGATAGCCCGCCAGTTCCAGCGCATGCTCATTGTCGAAGGCCACCAGCGGCTCATCCTCGACGATCAGCACGCTGCGGATCGCCTTATACTGACGCCTTGCCTTCGCTTCCCCTTTGACAAACCCGAAAAACATTTGCCGATCCGCCCCATTTACGCCATGCAGCCGATCAACACGCCGTGCAGCCAACCGGTTTCGGAGGCGCCCGTCGCATTGGCGAAAGGGTAGCACCATTCGTCACTTTCATGGCCTTTCGGATATGGGAAGGCCCTGGCTCCATGAAAAGGAACTGCCCCCTGGAACCGCCGAAAAAATCTGGACCGCCGCGTCGGACTGGACCGGGCGGCCCCAAGCGCCCAGCCGCCCCTGGTGCCGGTTCTCGGCCGGCACGGCCGCCCGTCCGGAAAAAGCCGACCGCGCCCGCCAAGCCGGTCAATCCGCACCCTGCCCGTGCGGCAGCTGTAGCCAGCGGCACGAATGAGCCGCAGCGCATAGCCAAGCTGCTCGCCCGCGCGGGCGTCGCCTCCCGCCGGGAGATCGAGCGGATGATCGAGGAAGGCCGCGTCACCCTGAATGGTGAGGCGGTGACGACCCCCGCGACCCTGCTTGCGTCGCTCCATGGCGTCGCGGTCGACGGCAAGCCCGTCGCCGCGCCCGCGCCGGCACGCCTGTTCCTTTTCCACAAGCCGTCGGGCTATCTCACCACCGAGCGCGACCCGCGCGGCCGCCCGACCATCTATGACAGGCTGCCCGCAGACCTGCCCCGCCTAATGCCGATCGGGCGGCTCGACATGACCACGGAGGGCCTGCTGCTGCTCACCACCGACGGCGAGTTCAAGCGCCAGATGGAGCTGCCCGCGACCGGCGTGCCGCGCACCTATCGCGCGCGTGCCTTCGGCGAAGTCAGCCAGGCGCAGCTGGAGGATCTGTTCGAGGGCATAGAGATTGACGGCGTCCGCTACGGCCAGATCGAAGCCAATCTGGAGCGGCGGACCGGCCGCAACCAGTGGATCGAAATGACCCTGACCGAGGGCAAGAACCGCGAAGTCCGCCGCGTGCTGGAGCATCTGGGGCTGCAGGTGAGCCGCCTGATCCGTACCAGCTACGGCCCCTTTCACCTCGGCGAACTGGCGCAGGGCGCGGTCGAGGAAGTACGGCAGCATGACCTCATCCTCTTCCGCAAGAGCCTGAAGGCGCCGAAATGAGGATCGTCGCAGGTCAGTGGCGCGGCCGCCCGCTGGTCGCGCCCAAGGGCGACGCCACCCGCCCCACCGCGGACCGCACACGCGAAACCCTGTTCTCGATGCTGTTGAGCCGCATCGGGTCCTTCGAGGGGCTCGCCGTCGGCGATTTCTTCGCCGGCTCCGGCGCGCTCGGCTTCGAAGCGCTGTCGCGCGGCGCGGCAAGCTGCATCTTCGTGGAGCAGGATCGTGCCGCGATCGACGCGATCCGGGCCAATGGCGACAAGCTCGGTCTGCGCCCCGACATCCGCCAGAACAGCGTGCTGTCCCTGGGGCCGGCGCAAAAGCCGCTGGACCTGATCTTCATGGACCCGCCCTATAATAGCGGCGCGGGTGCGGTCGCACTCGACAAGCTCGGGCGCCTCGGCTGGACCGGCCCCGCGACCTGGATCAGCATCGAAACCGACCGGCGCGAGGATGTGGCGGTGAAGGGCTTCGCTATCGATGCAACGCGCGATATCGGCAAGGCGCGCCTTACGTTACTGCGAAGCGAAGCCTGACGCAGCGGAAGAAGGCGGGCATGGGTGGAGAGCGGACAAGGTTTGTGGTCGAAGCGTAACGTGCTCCTGCGAAGGCAGGAGCCCAGGCCCGCCGTCTGAACTGGGCTCCTGCCTTCGCAGGAGCACGAATTGCTCAATGGCAACAGGTCGCCGGAAACCGCCCCTGCTCCGCCGACTGTAACCTTCGGGCCACAGCCGGCGCAAAAAACATCCTACAGACCTCATTCTTCCCTGTCCTACATCCCTCCGACCTGCCTATTTCGGCCCGGTCTTTGAAATGTCGGAACCTC
>NZ_DATEMB010000050.1:0-46686 GCF_035276005.1 Rhizorhapis sp. | reverse complement strand
GCGAGCGACGGTACGCAATAATCTGACTCATAGCTACAGAGAATTAGATTCTTCTAAAAATATATTAGACATCTTTAATGGCCTGGATCAAGCCTCTTGGGTGACAAGACCAGCGGTAAACGCCCGACAAGTTGGCTAAAGATCAAGAGGCGCTCTCCGATGGTAGTGTTGGGATAAACGCCCGTGGACGCGGGAGGGGGGAAACATGCCAGCGAAGCTCTATTCCAGACTTTTGACAACTGTCGCCGCGTCGACTTTGGCCACGAGCACGTTGGCCCAGGAAGTGGCGCATACCGCACAGCCGCAAGCGGTCATTGAGAGCGGCGGGATGGAAGATATTGTCGTTACCGCGGAAAAGCGCGAATCCTCGGTTCAGAAGACTCCTCTGTCGATCACGGCTCTCGATAGCGCTGCATTGTCGAGCCGCGGCATTGTAGACATCAATCAGGTCAGCGGCCTGGTCCCGAGCATGGCGATCAACAACTACGCAGGTACGCCCCGCATCACCATTCGCGGCCTCGGTCTGACGGCATTTGCGCCAGGCTTCGACGGAGCCGTGGCGGTGCATGTTAACGGCGTTTACCTCGCGCACGTGGTCGAGGCGGGAGCGCAATTTCTCGACATGGAAAGAGTCGAGGTTTTGCGCGGTCCTCAGGGAACACTTTATGGCCGCAATGCGACTGGCGGCTCCGTCAACCTGATTACCAAGCGTCCGACCAGCACATTCGAAGCGGGACTCGAGGTGAATGTCGGAAACTATTCCTATCGCGCAGCCGAAGGTTTCGTGAGCGGACCAGTGAACGACAGAATTCGCGCCCGTTTCGCAATTAGGGGGGAGCGTCGCGACGGATTCTCGCTCAATTTGTTTGACGGCAAGCGTTACGACGATTTAGCCCAGTTCGGCTTTCGCGGAAGTCTCGAATTTGATGTCGCTGAGCGACTGCAACTCGCGCTGTCAGGCGATTATTTTTATGGAAACGACCACCAGTATGCCACCCATTTCCTCGGCAACGGCCGGCAGGGCCGGTTCGTTGGTCAGCCCAGTCTCTACAACCAGGAGTTGCCGGCTGTCTTGGCCGGGGGGCAGACAATTCCGCGGAATTCCATCAACGAATCGATTAACCCACGTCTGCTAAATACCGATCGCCCACCTGATTCCATGCGACGTTATTATGGATTCTCTGGAACACTGGACTGGGAACTCAATGACAACGTCAGCCTGAAATCAATCACGTCTTATCGCCATATTTATTACCTGGCTCAGACCGAGCGTGACGCGACAAATGTTTATTTCGCTAACTTCAACCAGTCCGAAAGAGCGCGGCAGTTCAGCGAGGAGTTGCAACTGCTCGGCGATACGGAATCGCTGAAGTGGATAGTCGGCGCTTACTATCTGAATGACCGGATCCTAAATGGATATCAGGAAATCGATTTCGGACCGGCTGCGGGCGCCACGAACGTGACGCCGCCGGACCGTCCCGAAATATTCATGGGGGGGAGTGCTTCGACGAAGGCATATGCAATATTTGCACAGGCGACCTATTCACTAACCCATGCTCTAAGCATCACGCCCGGAATTCGCTATAGCGAAGAAAAGCGAAGCATAGACGAACGGCTCCTAAGGCCTAATCCGGTGGTCGCGGCCACGAATATTGATAGCGCCAGCTTCCATGCCGTCACCCCGAAGCTAGTGTTGCAATATGAACCGACCAGCCGGTTGATGGCTTATGCGTCAGTGTCCAAGGGTTTCAAGAGCGGCGGGTACGCCGTCACGGGGTTGCAGGGCGAGGTCCAGCCCGAAAAACTCTGGGCCTATGAAATCGGCATCAAGTCGAAGCTCTTCAACAATCATTTTCAAACAAATATATCCGCCTTCCATTACGACTATACGAATCTTCAGGTTTCGAAGATTGTCAATAATCGAGCTGTTCTGGAAAATGCGGCTGATGCCACTGTCGACGGAATTGAGTTGGAATTGCGGCTGCTGCCAATCCAGAATCTCGTGATTAGCGGCAGCTTTGCGTATAATGACGCCAAATTCAAAAACTTCGCGACCGTTGATCCCGCCTTCCCGGAACTGCTCAGTCAGGACCTTTCGGGCAAGCGGTTACCAGACTCTTCAAAATACACATTTTCAGTCGCCCCGGCGTATACCATCCCTCTCGGTGATGAAGACAAAATCGTTGTCTCGGGCGAGTATAACTGGCGATCGACGCGTTACTTCACCCCATTTAACCTGAAGAACGCGTACCAGCCCGCTTTCGGAATGCTCAACGCCCGTATCCGTTATGCCGGTTCAGGGGGCAGTTGGTACGCGGAGCTCTGGGGAAAGAATCTTACCAACAAGCTGGCGGTCATAGGCAGCTTTGTGAGCGGTCCTGCCTTCGGCTTTCCGAGGAACGGGCAGTTGGAGGATCCGCGAACTTACGGCATCAGGGTGGGTTTCAAGCTATAGTCCAGCCGAATGCGCCCCTGCATCACTGTAATGCGGGGCTACCTAGTCGGTGACGATTCGATCCGGGGCGACCCATCGATCGTTAGGCGCGGAATCAAGCCAAGACTCTGCCACCCGTCGGTGCCTTCAGAAGTGTCGGATTACCGTGCCCATCGGCACCGGAGCCATAGCGTGGAAGTTCTGACACAATGCCGGGACCACCTCCAAGGAACAGGAAGTCAGTTCTGATCTTTCATGAGCGTGTTCACGAGGAAGGTCACGCGATTGGCCATGAGGTCCGGCCGGCTGAGCGGATCGCTCACGCCATGGCCGCCCTGCTCGTCCTCCAGATAATAGACCGTTGCGCCAACCTCCTCCAGCCGGGCGGACAGCTTGCGGGCATGGCCCGGCCCGACGCGGTTGTCTGAGGTGGCGACTGTGATCAGGAAGGGCGGATATTTCCTCCCGGCGGCGGCATTCTGATAGGGCGAGTAACGGTTGATGACCGCCAGCATAGCAGGATCCTTGGCGTCGCCATATTCGTTCACCCAGGCGGCTCCCATGCCCATATAGGACAGCCGGACCAGGTCGGTGAGCGGAACGTCGCTTACGATAGCGCCGTAAAGCTCGGGATGCCGCGTGCCCATCACGGCGGAAAGAAGCCCACCATTGGACATGCCGAACACACCGATGCGACTCGGGGTAGTGAAGCCCTCCGCAATCAGCGCCTGCGTCACTGCCGCGAAGTCGTCATAGCTGTTCTCGCGCTTTTCGCGGATGGCAGCCTGGTGCCAGGCCTCACCGCGTTCACCGCCACCGCGAATCAGCGGCACCGCAAGCGCGCCGCCGCGATTCAGCCATGAAAGGAGCGATTTTCCGCCGACGCCATGATCGAGATATTCGGGCGTCGTGCTAATGCCGAACGCGCCGTAGCCGGTCATGAGGAGGGGTATTCGCCCCTTGCTGCCGCTCTTCGGCCGAAGCAGATAATAGTCGATCTGCGTGCCGTCTCTGGACGTCGTCGACTTGAGATCGACAGCGAACTTGCTCGCGTCGAACGCGGCCTTTTCGCTGAACAGTGTCGACAGGCCGCTATCGGTCACCAGATCCAGTCGGCTGGGAACGAGATAGCCGGAGCGCTTCAGGATGACGGCGTCGCTGTCCGGATCGGCCGTGTTGAAGCCGATGTTAGTGCCAACCTGCTCCGGCTTGCTACGTTTAGCGGTCCATCCCTCCGCGCCGGCCTTCAGGTACACCAACTGCTGGACGCCGCGCTTGTTCACCACCGTCTTCAGGCCGCTCTTAGTCGCGACCATGCCGAGGAAGGCATCAGTCACGAACTCGTCCTTCACTGGCGCATAGGCGACGGAAAGCCGCTTTCCGGGAGCAATGCCGGGATTGAAGTCATAAGCGACGATGCTTTCCGCCGGTGCAGTCTTGCCTTGGATCGTCGTATCCCGAGCCAATTGGACGAACAGTCGGCCCCCGTTTGCGGCAGGATATCCCATCTTCAGCGCACGCGGGACCGGTAGAGGCTCGACGCTGCCATCCGGGCGGACTGCCAAGTATTCGAACGTCGAGTAATCGATGGCGCGCTGGATAATCCCCATTCGGTTCGGACCATTGCCAGTCGCGCTCAACATCAGCAGCGCATCCGTTGGTTGTGCCGTATAGACGATCTTGGCCGAGGAAAGCGGCGTTCCGCGCTTCCACAGCACGACGGTCCTGGCCCAGCCGGAAGGCAGGGTCGGCACACCGTCCGCCGTGTGCTCCAGCAGCAGCGTGTCGCCATCGATCCACGCCACAAAGGCACGGCTTGCAGGAACGCGGAAGCCGTCGGCCACGAACTTGCCCGTGGCAAGGTCGAACTCCCGTAGTTCGGCTTCGTCGCCGCCGCTAGGCGACAGTTGCAGCATACAGCGGCTATACCCGTCCGGCGAGCAGGCGAGCGTCATCGCGCCGAAGCGGAACTCGAAAGACTTGCCTTCGGTCTTGTTGAGGGCGTCGATGTCCAGAACATCGCGCCACTCGCCCGGCGTGCCGTCTGCCTGCCTGCGGCTGATGGCGAGCACGCCATGGGGATGAGCGGTGCTGCGTTGGAAACGCAGTGCATAGGGACCCATCAGCATGAAGTCGGGCGCGGGATCGCCGGCGGCCAGCGCCGTCTTCAGTTCGGCTAATATTTCCGCGTGCTGGGGCATGGCGGCGATTTTCGCCTGAGCCTGACGGGTCTGCTCGCGCGCCCAATCGAGCGCCCGCGCTTCTGTGGGAGCTTCCAGCCATTGATAGGCGTCCTGAGCCGCAACCGGCCCTGAGACAGCGCTGGCGGCCAGGAGCATTGCCTTGACGATCTTCATTTACATCTCCGGGGCTTGCAGCAGTTCGATTGCGTTCAGAAGGGTTAGCGCGCCTCGCCTTGCCCCTTCAGATATTTTTCGAACCAGGACACCGTCCGCTCGGCGGCATCGATCTGGTTCTCGCGCTTGAGAAAGCCGTGCCCTTCTTCGGCATAGACTTTGGACTCGACCGTTTTGCCTGCCTGCTTCAGCACGTCGACAATCTGTTCCGCCTCATGCGCGGGCACGCGAATGTCGTTCGCACCCTGGAGCACCAGGAGCGGCGCCTTGGTGTCGCGCAGATAGGTGAGCGGACTGACTCGGGCATAGACATCCTTGTCCTTGTCCGGGTCCCCGATAAGGCCGCGTTGATATTCGCGAAGCGCGGGCGATCCCCGCTCCCACATCGTGTTCCAGTTGACGATGCCATATTGCTCGACTCCAGCCGCCCAGAAATCGGGCATGCGCGCCACCGCCATGACCGTCATGAAGCCGCCATAGGAGCCACCGGTGATGCCGATTTTCTTGGGGTCGGCATAGCCCGACTCGACGAGGAACTTCGCCGCCCATGCCTCATCCTCAAGATCCCTGCCACCAAGGTCGCGCCGGTTTGCCTCCTCAAACGCGCGACCATATCCGGTCGAACCGCGCACGTTCGGCGCGATCACCATATAGCCCCGCGAAGCCAGGGCCGTCGCGGTCCGGTCGAATTCGTCCTGCGTCTGGCTGGTAGGTCCGCCGTGAGCGAGCACCACGACAGGCGCCGAACCGTCCCGCTTCAAATTCCACGGCATCCAGAGGACTGCGCTTACGACCGTGCCGTCCGCGCTCTTGTAGCGGATGATGCTGGTGCGCGGCAGCGTGTCGGGGTTGATGCTGGCGAGGCCCAGCTTCGTCAGGCGGCGGGTGCTGCCGCTCGCCAGGTCGAGCGTCCAATAGTCGAACGGCGAACCGCCCGAGGAGTGCGGGAACAGAAGCTGGCGGCCGTCGGGCGAAAATGCCGGAAGCTCGCCGAAATAGTCGCTGACATGTCCATCCGGCAGAGGGAGACGCCGCGATGTCCGGCCAACCATATCATAGGCGTACACTTCGTTCCGGCCATCCACATTGGCAATGGCGAGTGCCATTTTCCCATCAGGAGAGATCGCCCCCGCCTCCTGCGGCCATTCGCTCGGCTGCATGGGCGCGCGAGCGCCGCTTGCCAGGTCGAGCAGTACCGCCTGGCGGATGCCGGCCGCGTTTTCGCTCGTGAGGGCTAGCGTCTTTCCATCCGGCGAGAGGGCGCTTGCGGCCTCATAGGGCTGGCCTTTGCCCCCGGCGACCTGCATCGCTGCGCCGCTGGTCACGTCGATACGCCAGACGCTGCTTTCCGTCTGGCTGGCATTGGCCCTGTTTGCATAAACGAAACGACCGTCGGGGCTGAAGGCTTTTGCGAACCAGTAGGTGCCGGCGACCTTTTCCTGCGTCAAAAGGCGAACTTTCCGGTCGGTGAGCGACATCAGCGCCAGGTTTGTGCTGGGTTCGGTCGCCACGCGGCGGTTGAAGGCAACCTCTTTCGAATCTGGGCTGATCGCGAAGGGCCCGGTGTCGGTCGCATCCTGCGACGCGGTGAGATTGACCGCCGCGCCACCGCTCGCCGGAATAGAGAAGATGTCATAGATCTCGCGCCCGCCGATATCGCTGGCATAAAGGAGCGTGCGACCGTCCGGCGTCACCGCCGGATAGAAGCTCTTGTCCTCCGATTGCTGGAGTTGAAGAGGGAAGCCGCCATTAGGGAAGACGCGCCACAGGTTCATGCGGCCGGTAAGGTCAGTCGACACGACCACCTGCCCGTCGGGAGTCCAGGTAGCGAACCAGCTCGAACGCGTGAAGAACAGGTCCGGGATCGGCACCGGGCCGACATCGTCCCGCGACGGCGACACGAGGCTGCGCGGATCGGTCAAGGGCCGATCTGGAGCCCCCCGAAGAACCGCCGTCCCGGGGCGGCCAGGATCGAGCTTGATGTCTTGAGCAAAGCTCCCTCCGGCCGAAGCAAGAAGGAGCGTGGCGGTGATGACTTTGCGCATGATCCTGACCATTTCCCTTAGCGCGCCGGACCGCCGAAGGTGGCGCTGAGTTCGACACCGAAGGTCCGCGGCCGCAGGCGGGTCGAAGTGATGTCCAGATCGGTGGCCGAGATCGGCTGAACGGTGCGGAAGCTCGTCGCCCCGTTTTCGTTCGTCAGATTGTCGACGAACAGCGCGAGCGAGATGCGCTCCCACTCCGCGCCGACGCGCGCATTGACCCGGTGGATATGGTCGCCGGGGAGATAGCCTGGAAAGGAGGTGAACCGGCGCGGGCTGCTATATTCCCATCCCACATGCCCGAAACCAGTGACGCTGTCGGATATGGGCGCGCGGTAATCGGCCGTCGCGTTGGCAGTATATTTCGACACGTCGTCCACCATGCCGCCTTTGACGATACCCGTCCCCAGCACGGCGGCCGAATAGGTCGCGTCATTGTAGGACCCGTTTGCCATGAGCGTCAGACCCTCCACGGGGCGTAGGGCCGCGCTCAGCTCGATGCCCTTGGTTGTAGTGCCTTTCGAGTTGATGAGGCCGTTGAAGCCGGAGGTGCCGATCGGGATGCGGACGGTCACGTCCTTCCAGTCACTGTAATAGACTGCGGCTTCCAGGGTGAGCGTGCGGCCGAATAGTTCCGCCTTGCCGCCCAGTTCATAAGTCCAGATCGAATCCTGCGCCAGCGCGTCGGGAAGATCGATGCCAAGCGGGCCCGCCAGGGCGGAAGAGATAGTCGGCTGCAACTGACCGGCGCGAAAACCCTTGGCGGCGCTTGCATAGATGGTGGCGTTCGTCATGGGATGCCACGCGATGGAGAAGCGGGGGTTCCAGCTCTTGTACGTATCGCCTGGCTGGTCGGTTATCATGCCGGAATTGGCTTCGAAACCATGGAGCTTTTCGCGATAATAGCGCAGGCCTGCAGTCAGATCGACAGGCGCAAAAGGCAGCGTATAGGTCGCCTCGCCAAACAGGGCGCGGGCCTTGCTCGTCACTTCGCTGGCATTATCAATGGCGAACAAGGGGAACAGGAAGATGTCCGTGCGCTTGGCGTCGCGCAAGTAGCCGCCGACCGTCCATTGGAAAGGCCCGGTCCCAGATGATGCCAGGCGGGCTTCGTGGGCGTCGACCTTGATGCCAATGGCAGAGGTGAGGATCCCGCCCGCCGCCGGACCGGATTGGGGCAGATCGAACTTGCTGTGCGAATAGCCGTAAAATGCTTCGGCTCCGCCAAGATCGTAACGGGCGCTCACGCCATAAAGGCGGTACTTGACGCCGGTTGCCAGAACCGTGGCGCGCGACTGCTGCCCGTCGTCCGTCGCAGTGGAATCGCCGCCGGGAAATTCGCCCTTGTAGAACCAGTAGCTGCCGGCGATTGAAAGGCGTTCGAAGGGGTCGAAGCGAGCCTTCGCGCGGAAGGTCGTGAACGTCTGGTCGTTTAGGTTGCGCGTTCCTGCGGCGTCATTATCCACCCAGCCCGGCAGGCGCTCGGCCGTACCGGCGACGCGCACGGCCAGTACGCCAGGCATGATCGGCGCGTTGAACGCGCCCTTGATGCCCCTGTTCGTACCGCCGTCCTTGGTGCTCGACAGATAAGCCGAACCCTTGGCCTCCCAATTTTCGAGATCCGCGCCCTTGGTGAGGATGCGCACCGTACCGCCGAGCGATCCTTCGCCGAACAGCGTTCCTTGCGGCCCGCGCAGGATTTCGACGCGATCCAGATCCCAGGCGCGCACGTCGGGCGACAGTGGAACCGTCACGCCGGTGAACGGCAGATCATCGAGATAATAGCCATTTTCGTTGGCGCCCAGCGAACTGGAGATACCACGGATCGTGATCTTCGATATGCCATTGCCGCGATCGTAGATGCCTACGCCCGGCGCCTCCTGAAGGAAGTCGGCCAGATTCTGGACGCCGCGCTGTTCAAGGTTGCTTCCGCTGACCGCCGAAATGGCGATGGGCACATCGATGGCGCGCTCCTCGCGCTTGCGGGCGGTGACGACGATCTCACCCACCTCGGATGCAGCCGTCGGAGCGGGTCCTTCCTGCGCGAGAACGGAAAGTGGCATCAAACCTGCCAGAAGTGCAACAACAGAGCATGTGTTCCTGATACGCGTCATCGAAATGCCTCCCTCTATGCTATTGGAGGCATGACGCGCGTGAACCTCCGAGGGACAGCAAGTTGCAAAAAAATTTCAGGACGGCGACATTTTCGCGTCAATCAGCGGAATAAAAAGCTCATTTCGAGGCCGTAAGTTCGTGGGCGTGGGCGAGTGGCGACGATATCACTCGCGATCGGCTGAACCGTGCGGGCACTTTCCCCGCCCGTTTCGTTGGTCAGGTTGTCGACGAACAGGGCGATGGAATAGCGCCGCGCTTCGACCCCCAATCGAGCGCCGACCAAATCGATCCGGTCGCCTGGCAGATAGCGGCCGAAGGCCGAGAGCCGGCGTGGGCTGCTATGCTGCCAGTCCATGCGGCCAAAGCCGGTCAGCACGTCGGTAAGGCTTGTCCGATACTCCGCCGATGCGCTGGCCGTGAACCTCGCGACATCCTCCACCGCGGCGCCAGCCACGATGCCCGTCCCCGGTACGGAACCCGAATAGACAGCATCCACATAGGTCCCCGACGCTGTCAGCACCAGGCCGGCGGCAGGCCGGACCGCGGCGCTGGCTTCTAAGCCCAAGGTTCGGCTGCCCTTGGAGTTGAGCAGTCCGTTATAGCCCGTATCCCCGATAGGAACCCGAACCGCCACATTCTTCCAGTCGCTACGATACAAGGCGCCTTCCAACGTGAGCAGACGATCGAACAGCTCCGCCTTGCCGCCCAGCTCATAGGTCCAGACCGAATCCTGCTCCAACATGGGGGGCAGGCCGGGAGCCAAAGCCTGGGCAACGGTCGGCTGCAACTGGCCGGACCGGAATCCCTTCGCCGCGCTGACATAGACGATGGCGGTGGGCAAAGGATGCCAAGCGAGCGAGAAACGCGGGTTCCAGCTTTCATAGGCTCTGGCGCGCCGGGCGGGCGGAAGACCCGCATCGCTTTCCAGACCGGTGATCCGCTCGCGATAATAGCGAAGCCCAGCAGTCACATCGACGGGCACGAAGGGCAGCGTGTAGGTCGCCTCGCCGAACAGCGCGCGCGCCTGGCTCTTCACGTCGACCAGATAGTCGATGTTGAGCGATGGATATTTGAAGTCGTCATGGCGGATCGCGTCGCGAAGATAGGCGCCGACCGTCCACTGCAGCGGCCCCTTGCGGGTGGAGGAGAGCCTGGCTTCGTGCGCATCGAGCTTGATCTTGATAAAGGAATGGAGTTGGCCGCCGCTCGCCAGGCCGGACTGCGGCAGGGTGAAATTGCCGTGCGAGTAGCCGTAAAAGGCTTCGGCGCCGCCGAGATCGTAGCGGGCGCTCAGGCCATGGAGGCGATATTTGACGGTTGAGGACAGGACCGTCGATCGTGATTGCTGGCCATCGTCCGTTGCGGTGGCATCTCCTCCCGGAAAGCTGCCCTTGTAGAACCAGTAGCTGCCTGCGATCGACAGGCGGTCAGTCGGGTCCAGACGAGCTTTGCTCCGGAAGGTCGTGACTTTCTGGTCGTTGAGATCGTGCCTGCCCGTCGCCTCATCGTCTATCCAGCCCGGCAGGCGCTCCGCCGTACCGGCCAGCCGGATGGCCAGTATGCCGGGGATGATCGGGGCGTTGACCGCGACCTTCACCCCCCGGTTCATGCCGCCTCCGTCCGTCTGCGAGACATAGGCCGATGCCTTGCCTTCCCAGCGGTCGAGGTCCGCGCCCCGGGTGAGTGTGCGGATGGTTCCGCCGAGCGACCCTTCGCCGAACAGCGTGCCCTGGGGGCCGCGCAGCACTTCCACCCGCTCCAGGTCCCAGGCCCGCACGTCGGGCGAAATCGGGACGTTCACTCCCGTAAAAGGCAGATCGTCCAGATAATAGCCATTTTCGTTGCCGCCCAGTGAGGTGGATATGCCGCGAATGGTGACCTTCAGCACTCCATTGCCATAGTCGTAGATCCCGACGCCCGGAAACTGCTGGAGGAAATCGGCCACGCTGCGAACCCCGCGCCGCTCCAGCGAGAGCCCGGTCGCGACCGAAATCGCCACAGGAACATCGATCGCTCGTTCGTCACGCTTTCGTGCGGTGACGACGATCTCGGACGGCGACGGCTCCGGGGGAAGAGGCCGGACTTTTTCCGTGGCCGAAGCGCGAACAGTAACGACCTTGGCCGTGACGATGAACAGGCCAGAGGCGGTTTGCATGTAAGTGAGGCCGGAACCGGCCAGCAGCTTTGTCATCGCCGCTTCGGGCGTCATTGTCGCTACCAGCCGGCGCGATCTTTTCCCCCTGACGAGAGTGGCGTCGAACGCCACCTGTCTGCCAGAAGTCGCGGCGAATGCCCGCAGCGCGGTACCAAGGTCCTGCGCCGGTATCTCGAATCGTACCGGCTGGGATGCTGCCGTGATTGGAAAGGCTAGCGCAAGTACGGCGGTCGAAACCACCAAGGGCTTCAGCGGCACGCCTGCCTAGCTCCCCACAGCGTCCATGCCGTCGATCGGCCCTGCCCTCATGGTTTTGACAATTGCACCTTTCCGTCTCGGCGTTCAGCGCGAACACCGCTCAGATGGCGCAGAGCCTCGACGAAGCCGGTGGAGCTCGAGGTGTCGAATACACCCGTTACCTTCACCGCAGCCGCGCCGCGATCCGCAACCACCAATGGCTCCGACAGATAGCGGTTCATACGCTCCACCGCCAGCGCAAGAGGCTCGTCATCGAAGCTGACCCGTCCCTGCCCCCAGTCGGGAAGATTTGGAGCCTTGATGATCGCCGCCGCCCCCTTCCCGATCGCCGGCAGAGTCAACTCATGGCCAGGCTCGAGAAGTTCTTCCATCCCGCCCTTGTGTATAGCCGCGTCCCCCAGACCCCAGTCACGGCCAAGGACGACGGTGACCTGGCCCTGGTAGAGCACCACATGGACTTCGCTGCCAAGCTTCTCAACGCTGAACGAAGTGCCGGTAGCGACTACCACCTTATCCCCCACTGCGACCGTGAACGGCCGGACAGGGTTATGGGCGACGTCGAAACGGGCGCGGCCCCTGTTGAGCACCAGGGCGCGGCGCTGCGAATCGAAGGTCGTGTCCACGCTGCTGTCGGCGTCGAGCGAAAGCCTCGACCCGTCTTCCAGCATAGCCACCTGCGTTTCGCCGATGCCGGTGCGGTATGCCTCGGTGTTCGGAGTCGTCAGCCAGAACGCAACCGCTGCGGCCGCCGCGCTGGCAACGGCGATCATACCTGCGATGCGCCCTCCTATATTGGCCGGCTTACGCAATCGCGGCGCGGCAGCTTCCCGATAGGAAGCGAGCGCTTCCGCGCGCATGTGCACCACCTCGGGCGAACTGGCGATGGCTTCGGTCACGTCCCATATCTCGGCCGCGCGCCGGAATGCCTCATGGTTTTCGGGATCTTCCATCCACTCGTCCAACTCCGCGCGGCGAGCCAGCGGCAGTTCTCCCGCGGAAAGGTCCAAATACCAGGCCGCCGCTTCCTCGTCGCGGTCAGGCTTCATGTCATTTCCGACCATCCTCATCGTTCTTCCCTCAGGGCGCGGGCGAGCGCGGCCATGGCTTTGGCAACCTGTTGCTTGACCGCGCTTGCGGAAATCCCGAAGGCCGAAGCGATATCGTTCTGACTGATCTTCTCAAACCGATAGAGGATGAAGATCGAGCGGGTCCGCTCTGGTAAATCGGCCAATGCGGACATCGCGATGGTCAGTCGCTGCTGCCCCTCCAGAATTGCATGCGCGTCAAGCGGGTCATGATGCCGGTCCTGCTCGGCGCTGATGGCGTCTCTGTACCGGTCTCGCACCACGTTTCGGCGTTGTCGATCGATCAGGAGATTCTGCGCGATCTGGAATATATAGCTGTCGGCACGGCCCTCCCCCCGCTCCAGCACGCGGATGAACGCCTCCTGGGTCAGGTCCTCGGCTTCCGCGTGATTGCGAAGCCGGCGTAGAAAGAAGGCCCTGAGAGCGGGCTCCCATCTGCGTGCGAGAGCGTCCGGGGAAGGGTCTGAATCCTTCATCGCGAGATGGCCAACATATCTCATGGTAGCGTAAGACGTATCAGAGCTCAATTGGGACAGTGCGACAGCTGCAACCACGGACCAGCCCGTCATGTGCGCCTGCAACGTTTCAAGTCTCCTTGGACGTAGGAGGCGCTCGCCAGAAATGCGGTACGACCATGTGCCAGACGAGTCCCGCAAGGATCAGCGCCAATCCCACGAGCCAAATGGCGGGCGGAACCCAGAAGGCAAGGAACAGGCAAGCCGACAATCCGGCAACAGCGATCCAGCGCGGGTAAAGCCGATTCTCTCGTGGGAGGCGTAGCGCGGCGAGGTTGGTGATCGCATAGTAGATCAGCACGCTGAACGCGCTGAACGCCCAGGTCGTCTCGAGGCTCCCGCCCAGCGACAGTACCCCAACGGCAACCCCGACGAGCATCACGGCACTAGCCGGCGCCCGTCCATCACCGGCAATGCGTGCGAAGAGCGGTGGCGCATCGCCCTGCCTTCCCATAGCAAGTAAAACCCGCGAGAGACCAATAATGAGGTTGAGAAGGACGCCGAGCATCGCGGTGATCGCGCCTGCCGCGACCAGTTCCGGTACGAACGGCAGGTCGAAGCTGTGCGCGACGGCTTCGAGCGGCGTAGCTTGCTCAGCCGCTGATCCGGCAAATCGCTCGGCGCCGACCGACCCGATTGCGACCGCCGCTATCAAGATGTAGAGGGCGGCGGCTATACTAAGCGTGATGATGATCGCGCGCGGAATGCTCTTCCGAGGGTCTTTGACTTCCTCCCCAAGCGTCGCAATTCGCGCATAGCCGGTATAGGCGACGAACATCAGCGCCGTCGCATAGAAGAATCCGTGCAACGCCGATCCGTTCACATCCGGGAAAAAGGGAGCAAAGTTGTCCCTGCCCTGTATGGCTGAGGGAAATCCTGCCAAGATAAATACAAAGAGCGCGAGAAGTGTCACTGAAACGATCGCGATGTTCATTGCGCTTGAACGCCTGAGACCGGCCAGAACGAGGACCGTGAACAAAGCGATGGCGCCGAGTGCTATCCACTGCATCGCGCTTTGGCCATCCCCGAGAAGGCGCAGCAGATAGCCAGCAAAGCCGAGCGCCGCGGTCGCCGCCGAGGCCGTCTTGGCGCACAGGAACATCCATCCCGCGGTAAACCCGAAAGCTGGCGTTAAATAGCGATAGCCATATTCATATGTTCCGCCGCTGACGGCATGACTTGCCGCAAGTTGCGCGCTCGAGAGCGCATTGCCCATGGCGACAAACGCGGCAAGAATGATCGCGAGGACCGTAGCCGGTCCGGCTGCTCCCGCCGCGATACCGATACTGACGAAGACCCCGGTGCCCACCATCGAGCCCAGACCCATCATCGTTGCTCCGCCGAGCCCAAGCTCACGCCGCAGCCTTTGCGGCCGCTCTTCGGTCATAGCGGTGCGTCTCCACTAAGACGGGTTAGGTCATCGATTCGTCAGTCCTTGCTGAGAAGCGAGGTTCCCGCATTGCGGGTGAAGGAAAAAGGGATTGGCGACGCCCTTTGAGATCAGATACCTCTCGCGTGCTTGCCGCCGTAGCGCTGGCCAATGTAGCTTGTGAGCCGCTGCATGTCCTGAGAGGCCGCAAGCGCGCTTTCCGGGCAGCAAGGCAAGGGCTCGTCGGCCATGCCTGCCGCGCGGAGCGAGACTTTCCGGCAGAGTTCTTCAATATCGGCCCGGCTCAATATGTTCTTTTCCCGCAGCAAGCACAGCAAGCTCTGCAGGATGACCAGGCTTTCCTCGCCTGGATTGGGGGCCGAATAATTCATGACGTCGCTCTCCTTCTTCTCTGTTGAAGAGAGCGTACGTCATTTTTTTCTGCTCGCAATAAATTATTTGAGGCCGCCGCCCAGCGAACGGTAGAGTTCCACCAGATTGGTCGCACGCCCGAGCCGCGTGATCACGAATTGCTGCTGCGATGCATAGGCGGTTCGCTGGGCATCGAGCGTGACCAGGAAGGAGTCCACCCCTACCCTGTAGCGGGCTTCTGAAAGACGCGATGCGACCAGCGCCGATTCTGTTCGCGCGGTTTGAGCCGCTATCTGCTCGTCGATCGTTCCCCGCTGAGCGAGCGCATCGGCCACTTCGCGGAAGGCGGACTGAATGGCTCGCTCATAGGATGCAATTGCCCCTTTTTTGGCTGCCTCCGCGAGGCGCACATCGGCCCGGCGCCTTCCAGAATCGAAAAGCGGCAGCGAGAGCGCTGGGCTCGCCGAATAAGTGAAGCTACCCTTGTCGAAGAGGCCAGATAATGCAGTGCTGATGGTCCCAAAGGCTGCGGTCAACGAAATCGTCGGGAACATGGCCGCGCGAGCAGCGCCGATATTGGCATTTTCGGAACGAAGCTGGTGTTCGGCCTGAAGCACGTCAGGGCGCCTCAACAGCACTTCGGACGAAAGGTCCGCCGGCAAGTTCTGGAGCGTTGCCTCCCCTCTACCCAAGCCGTCCGGCAGCAGGTCGGCGCTGACAGGAGCGCCGACGAGAAGGTCCAGTGCGTTCTTGTCCTGGGCAATCCGTGTCTCCAGCACGGCAATGTCGTTGCGGGCTGCCTGGTAATTGGTATCAGCCTGCCGCGCCTCGAGCTCCGAGACCACGCCACTACGGAATTGCGCCTGGGTGAGCGCGCGCGTCTGCTCGAAAGCACGCAGCGTCTCCCGTGAAAGCTGCAATTGGTCCTGATCGGCCGCAAGAGTCAGCCAGGCGGTCGCGATTTCGGCGATGATGCTGATGCGGGCTGTGCGCTGTGCTTCCTCCGTCGCGAAATATTGTTCCAGCGCGGCAGTGCTGAGGCTGCGGACGCGACCAAAAAGGTCGAGTTCGAAAGCCGAAAAGCCGACATCCGCCGAGTAGATCTCCAGATCCTTGCTTCCTCCCCCTGCAATGGCTCCAGTGGCCGATCCGCTGGTGGGACTGTCGGTGAAAGTGGCCGATCCGCCTGCGTTTATAGTGGGCAGCCGGTCAGCGCGCTGAATTCGGTAACGTTCGCGGGCCTGCAGCGCGTTTGCCGCCGCGATCCTAAGGTCCCGGTTATTTTCGAGCCCCTGCGCGATCACGTGGCGCAGCCGCTCATCGGTAAAGAATTCGCGCCAGCCGATACTGCTCACATCCGGTGCATCGGTTGCCGCCGCGGGATAGACCCCGCCTTGCGGCAGAGCCGCCGGTACGGCTTCGGTGGGACGGACATAGGTAGGTGCCAGACTGCAGCCCGCAAGCACGGTTGTGGCAGCCGCCAGGGCAATAAGAGACTTGTGATTTATCATATCAGGCTCCCTGCACCGCCGGGGTGCCGTGCGGATCTTCGGCAGCGGTAATGTCCGCCTTTCCGCCCTTTCCGAACAAGCGCAGCACGACGATGAAGAACATCGGCACGAAGTAGATGGCAAGAACGGTGGCGGACAGCATGCCGCCAACCACCGCGCGGCCGATTGCATTTTGACCGCCTGCGCCTGCGCCCGTGGATATTGCAAGCGGCAGCACGCCAAACACGAAGGCCAGGCTGGTCATCAGGATCGGGCGAAGGCGCAGCCGTGCCGCAGCGACCGCCGCTTCGAAGGGACGAAGGCCGTCCCTGATCCGCTCCTCGGCAAACTCAACGATCAGGATCGCGTTCTTGGCCGACACGCCGATCGTGGTGATAAGGCCAACCTGCAGATAGATGTCGTTGTTGAGTCCGGTGAGCGTCGCCGCGATCAAGGCACCGACGACACCGAGAGGAACCACCAGTATGACGGAGATCGGCACCGACCAGCTCTCGTAGAGCGCAGCAAGGCACAGGAACACGATCAGAAGCGACAGCGCGTAAAGGGCCGGCGCCTGACCGCCGGACAGGCGTTCCTCATAGGACAGGCCGGTCCATTGGAGGGCCGTTCCGGGCGGAAGCTTGGCATGGATCTCTTCCATCGCCGCCATCGCCGCACCGGTGCTGACGCCCTGACCCGGCACACCTTGCAGCTGCATGGCAGGCTGGCCATTGTAGCGCGTGAGCTGCACCGGTGCCTGCGCCCAATCGAGCGTTGCGAAGGCGGTGAACGGCGCCATCGTTCCGTTTTGCCCGCGAACGTAGAAGTTGCCGATATCCTCCGGTACAAGCCGATAGGGCTCGTCCGCCTGAACAAAGACGCGCTTCACGCGGCCGCGATCGATGAAATCATTGACGTAGGAGCCGCCCCACGCGGTGGAGATCGTCGAATTGACCACGCCGATGTCAAGGCCGAGCGCGCGCGCCTTGTCCTGGTCGACCTTGACCTTGAGCTGAGGCGCATCCTCAAGGCTGAGCGGGCGGACTTGCGCGAGGCGCGGTTCCTGCGCAGCCATGCCGAGCATCATGTTGCGCGCCTGAAGCAGGCCCTGATGGCCGATGCCGCCAACATCCACGAGCTGAAGATCAAAGCCGGTGGCGTTGCCCAGTTCCTGTACGGCAGGCGGAACAAGGGCGAAGATCATCGCATCCTTGAACTGGCTGAACGATCCCATTGCGCGGTTCGCCATCGCTTGAGCGCTGTTTTCGGCGCCCTCGCGAAGCTCCCAGGGCTTTAGCTGGACGAACGCGATGCCCGTATTCTGACCTTGGCCGGCAAAGGAAAAGCCACTCACCGTGAACACGCCTTCGACATTCGCCTTCTCATTTTCAAGGAAATGATCGCGCACAAGGGCGAGCGCTTCTTCGGTGCGGGGCATGGTGGCGCCGGACGGACCCTGGACCAGCGCGATCATGGAACCTTGGTCCTCGTCGGGCAGGAAGCCCGTCGGCAGGCGCCAGAAAAGCAGCCCCATGCCGATGACGATCAGCGCATAGATCGCAAGTGAGCGCCTCCAATTGCGCGCCGTGCCGCGAACACCTTGTTCGTAGCGCTCCGTGCCCCGGTCGAAGAGGTCGTTGAACCAGCGAAAGAAGCGCGCAAACAACCCATTGCCTTCATGCTTCTTGGGATCGTGCGGCTTCAGGATCGCCGCGCACAAGGCCGGAGTGAGGGTCAACGCCACCAATACCGACAAAGCCATGGCGGAAACAATGGTGATCGAGAACTGGCGGTAGATGACGCCAGTCGATCCGCCGAAGAACGCCATTGGCAGGAACACCGCCGACAGCACCATGGCAATGCCGATGAGGGCGCCGGTAATCTCGTCCATGGATTTTCGCGCAGCGGCCTTGGGGCTAAGCCCTTCGGTCTGGATCAGCCGCTCCACATTCTCCACAACGACGATGGCGTCATCGACCAGCAGGCCGATGGCGAGCACCATGCCGAATAAAGTCAGCGTGTTGATCGAGTAACCGGCGGCCGCCATCACTGCGAAAGTGCCGAGCAGCACAACCGGGACCGCGATCGTCGGGATCAAGGTCGCCCGCCAATTCTGCAGGAACAGGAACATCACCAGGAAGACGAGCACGACCGCCTCTACGAGAGTGTGCACCACCTGCTCGACCGAAAGGCGCACGAACGGCGTGCTGTCGAACGGATAGACCACCTTCACATCGGCAGGGAACTGCTTGGCGATCTCCTCCACCTGCGTCTTGACGGCATCAACGGTCGTCAGGGCGTTGGCGCCAGGAGCGAGCCGTATGCCGAAGCCCGAAGCAGGTTTGCCATTATACCGCGAATCGAAACCATAGGTTTCAGCGCCAAGTTCGACCCGCGCGACATCGCGCAGGCGCACCACGGCGCCGCTGACATCGCTTTTTAGGCGGATACCGCCAAACTCCTCAGGCGTCTGGAGTCGCGACTGGACGGAAACGGTCGCGTTCAGTTCCTGCTCGCGTGGTGCAGGCAAGCTGCCGAGCTGACCTGCGGAGACCTGAGCGTTTTGCGCCTGCACTGCGGCGGTCACGTCGGCGATGGTTAGTTGATAGCTGTTGAGCTTTACCGGATCGACCCAGATGCGCATTGCATATTGGGTGCCGAACACCTGCAGTTCGCCAACACCATCGACGCGGCTGATCGGATCCTGCAGGCGCGAGACGATATAGTCGGCAAGGTCATTCGCCGAGTGAGAGCCGTCCTTGGAATAAAGACCGCCGATCAGCAGGAAATTGGCGCTCGATTTGGCGACCTGGACACCTTGCCGTTGCACCTCCTGAGGAAGCAGGGGAGTAGCGGCCTGCAGCTTGTTCTGCACCTGAACCTGAGCGATGTCGGGATCGGTTCCCTGTTCGAAGGTCAGTGTGATGCTCACCTGCCCGGCGGAGGAGGAAGAGGACGAAAAATAGCGCAGATTATCGATGCCTTTGAGCTGCTGCTCAATGATCTGCGTGGTCGTCCGCTCGAGCGTTTCGGCATCCGCGCCTGGATAGCTCGCCGTTATCGTCACCGCCGGAGGCGCGATGGTCGGGAATTGCGAGATCGGGAGCGACTGGATCGACAGGACTCCCGCCAGCATGATGATGATCGCCAGGACCCATGCAGAGATGGGACGGTCGATGAAGTAGCGTGCCATCGAAGTTACTTCCCTTGCGCGTTAGCAGTGCGGCCGTTGCCGGGGGACCAGGGCTGCGCGTTGACCGGCATTCCGGGCCGCAGCATCATCGCGCCTTCCATGATGACCTTGTCGCCGGCGCGGAGGCCGCCTGTCACGAGCCAGTCGGCGCCCACGGTACGGGCTGCCTTGATAGTGCGAAGCTCAGCCTTGTTGCCTGTGCCGACGACCATAACGGTCGCACGGCCCCTCTCGTCGCGGTTCACCGCGCGTTGAGACACAAGGATGGCGCTGCTCTTGACGCCTTCAACCAGTTCTGCACGCACGAACATGCCAGGCAGCAGCAATCCATCGGGATTGGAGAACTGCGCCCGGATCGTCTGCGAGCCGGTGGTGGGGTCAACGGTAACGTCGGCAAAGCGGAGCGTTCCCTCCATGGGATAAAGCGATCCGGTCTCCAGCCGGAGCCGCACGCGCGCATTGCCGTCGCTCGACAACTTGCCCGATATGATCTGCTCGCGCAGGCGGAGGAGGTCCGCACTTGATTGCTGAATGTCGACATAGATCGGATCAAGCCGCTGGATGGTCGCGAGCGGCTCAGGCTGGGCTGCGGTTACCAGAGCGCCAGTCGTGAACACGGACCGGCCGATGCGGCCGGAAATCGGCGCCCGGATGGTGGTGCGTACAAGATCGATCTCGACTGACCGAAGCGCCGCCTGCTGAGCGGCCACGTCTGCCTGCGTCTGCCGGGAGGCTGCAACGGCGTTTTCATATTCCTGCCGGGCAATGGCGTTGATCTTGACGAGCTCGCCGTACCGCCGTGCAAGCGACTCGCTTGCGCCAACCCCGGCGCGCGCCCGGGAAAGCGCGGCGCGCGCGCTTGCCGCCTGCGCTTCATAGGGCGCGGGATCGATTCGGTAGAGCGGCTGCCCCTGGCGGACATAATCTCCCTCAGCAAACAGCCGGGCCCGGATGAGGCCGTTCACCTGGGGGCGCACCTCCGACGTTTCGTACGGAGAGGTCCGCCCCGGCAGCTCGGTCGTAAGGGTGACGGGCTGCTCGCGAAGGGTAACGAAACTCACCGGAACCGCCTGCTGCGCATTCTGCTGCGCCTGTCCGTTGAGGTCCCCGCAGCCAGCCAGTGCCAAGAGAATAGCCGCCATTCCAAAGGGCTTTATCATCATGCTTGATTCCGATATGAGGATATGTAAGTGAACGATCACTCACAAATGCTGCTAATGCGAAGAAGGGGGTCGCGTCAAGCGATTTCGAAGGAGAGAAATGGAAAATGACTGAACCTCGGTTATGTTCGGCTGATCGATCATCACGTGCCGAACTGCGTCGGCGGAAACTCATCGACACGGCCCGTAACTTATTTATAGAACGAGGTTTTCATGCGACTGGCGTTGCGCAGATCGCGCGAGAGTCCGGCATCGCCGTGGGTCAGATGTATCGCGATTTCGCTTCGAAGGAGGACGTTGTCGCCGCGCTGGTGGAGGAAGATTGCGCCACCTTCCTTCGTGCCGATGCGCTGAAAAAGGCGATCAGCAATGGTGACTCCGATCATATGATGACCTGGCTCCTCAGTTTGCTGGAGCCTCACACTGATCGGGAGGGCAAGCGGCTGTTTGCTGAGATTTTGGCCGAGTCCGCTCGCAATGAGCGCATTGCCGCGATCTTCACCTCACTTCAGCTCGAACTGCGCGCAACGATTCTCGCCGCGCTTGCCCAACTCGCCCCTGATCCAAAGTTGGAGAAACAGCGATCACTGTTGGCCGACATGGTTCTGACCTTCTCTCTAGGTATCCTCCACTATGAACTCATGGTCCCGGACCTAGGAGTGCAGGCGGTAGTCGAAGAAATGCAAAATTTCATGGTGGAGCGGGTAAAGACCCTCTCCAAGGCTTGACGCGCAGAAAGCCGCATGCCGAGCAGAAAGCTTTACAACAATTCAGTCCGCCGCCAGAAGGGAAATATGCTCGGCAGGCTGCGCAAAAGGATTGATCCCTACATCGTCGCGATGTTTGCCGTCGTGCTCTTGGCAACAATCCTCCCTGCCCAGGGGCGGGGCGCGACGGTCGCCGGGATCGCTGCCGATGCCGGGATCATTTTCCTGTTTTTCCTCTACGGGACGCGCATTTCACCCACCGCGGCCTGGCAAGGCTTGCGCAACGGGCCGCTGCAGATCTCCGTGCTGCTGAGCACATATATGATGTTTCCCGCGCTCGGCTTTATTCTGGTCCACCTGCTGCCCGCCGGACTTCCACCCGCGCTGACCACCGGCGTGATCTTTCTGTGCCTGCTGCCGTCCACAGTGCAGTCGTCGATCGCCTTCACGTCCATCGCCCGTGGCAATGTTCCTGCTGCGCTCTGTGCCGCGTCGGTCTCCAGCATCGTTGGCGTTTTCCTGACGCCCATCCTTGCGGGCTGGCTGCTTGACACCGCGGGAGTGAAATTATCCTTCGGCGTTCTTCGGGACATCGTCGCGCAGCTATTGGTGCCCTTCCTGGCGGGTCAGTTGCTGCGCCCCTGGCTTCAGCATTGGGTGCAGAAGCACAGGACGGTGCTTGGACTCGCCGATCGTGGCTCGATCCTGCTGATCATCTATGTTGCCTTCTCAAAGGGGATGGTCGACAATATTTGGCAGGCGATCGGCATAAGCGACCTGTTGGTAGTGGGGCTCGTGCTGACAGTGCTGCTCGGGCTTGCGCTGGGCATCACGATAACGATGGCGCGCCGTATCCTGCGTCTTTCCCGCGAGGATGAAATTGTCCTGTTATTCTGCGGCTCGAAGAAGTCGCTGGCCAGCGGCTTGCCAATGGCGAGCGTCATTTTGCCTGGCCCCCAACTCGGCCTCATCCTCCTGCCGCTCATGCTTTTCCATCAGCTTCAATTGGTCGTCTGCGCATTGCTTGCGCAGCGCTACGCCGCACGGCCGGCCCCCTCCCCTCCGGTCATAAGCCCGATGCAGAGCGAACCGGGCCTCGAGGTTCAGTCAAGATTGAGTGACGCGTCATAGCCCAACAGGCGGGCGGCGCCCCAGCGGGATCGCGCGAACCTTTGGCATTAGCGTCGATCCCGCCGAGCTACTTCTTACAGCCCGGTTTCAGAAGCGAATACCCAGTCCTGCAACGACCTGATGCCGGTCCAAATCTATGTCCACCGAATTGGGCGATGTGAAAAAGTCATCGTCGAAAGACAGATCATCATAGTTGGAATAGCGATATTCCAGCTTTGCATAGGCACC
Source organism: Rhizorhapis sp. (assembly GCF_035276005.1). Classification (NCBI taxonomy): domain Bacteria; kingdom Pseudomonadati; phylum Pseudomonadota; class Alphaproteobacteria; order Sphingomonadales; family Sphingomonadaceae; genus Rhizorhapis; species Rhizorhapis sp. Next base: position 24,075 of record NZ_DATEMB010000050.1, on the reverse strand, counting down.
TGATCCGACGCCCAGCGAATTTCCGAACACATGTTCAATGCCTGCGCCGATCCTGTACCCATCGACCGTCTGGTCTGCATCGGTCGTGAAATCGACATCATCGTCAGGATCAAGATCGTCGATGGCCGCGTCAACCTTGGTGCTGGTATAGCCGCCCTTGATATACAACAGCATATTGGGATTGACCCGCATACCCACGCGCGCACCTACATATAGATCGCGGCCGATACTCGCCCGGTAGGCAAAGGGCGCATTGATTACCTCGTCGGTATCCTGATTCCCGGTCGAGTCCGAAAACTCACCCTCGACCCCAGCCACAAATCCGCCAAGATCGAAATCAAAGCCCGCGCCCACGCCATAAAGGAACCCATCGATGGACTGGTCTATGTCCTCACTTCCATCCTCATCTATATCGGCGTCGCTTCCGTTGCGCAGCGTATCATAGCCGCCAAGTGCCTCTATTCGAAAGCCGGTAAAGGGCGATGGCTCCTGGGCTTCAGCCGGTGTGGCCAGTATCGCAGCGCCGCAGCCCAGAAGTGCAGTTGCAAGAACTTTCCTCATGTCGCTCCTCCAAGATGATCTTGTCTATCCCGCCTGAAATGCGGAACCTTCGATGAGGTTAAACGACGGTGGCCGGGGCGTCGGCAGCGAATAAGCTAATGTATGTAGTTATTTAGCTCGCATTTGATGGCGAGGTGTTACACTGAAAACACAAAATTGCCCCCTAGCCCTTCCCCTGCCCTTCCGCTAGCAGGCCGCCATGTCCGATCCGACCACTTTGAACCGCCTGTATGGCCGGCGCCAAGGTCACAAGCTGCGCGCCGGGCAAGCACAATTGCTTGAACAACTGCTGCCCCAGATAGAGGTGCCTGAAGAAGGGCCAGTGAGTTCCCGCCTTCTGTTCGGGGACGACCGGCCGCTTCATTTCGAGATCGGATTTGGTTCGGGAGAACATCTTGCCTATCGGGCCGATTTGCTGCCCGATCACGGCTTTATCGGCTGCGAACCTTTTCTGAACGGTGTTGTAGGCGCGCTCCAGCACATACGCGTCGGGTTCGTCCCGAACATCCGCCTGCATATGGGCAATGCGCTGGACATATTGAGCCGGGTGCCAGACGGTGCGCTGAGCTTTGTCTATCTGTTGCACCCCGATCCTTGGCCAAAGGCACGGCATGCAAAGCGGCGCATGATGAACCATGGGCCGTTGGACATGATCGCGGCCAAGCTCAAGCCGGGTGGCGAATTCCGACTCGGCACTGACCATCCGATTTATTGCCGCTGGTCGATGATGATCATGAACCAGCGGCGCGATTTCGACTGGTTGGCGCAGGCACCCAAGGACTTTCTGGTCCGTCCGGGAGGGTGGCCCGAAACGCGCTATGAGGCAAAAGCGCGAAGGCTGGGCCACGAGGTCTGGTATTTCCGCTACCGCCGGAATGAGCGTCTGGCTGGTGCGCGGGGATAGGCGTGGGGCGCAACTTCCTTCCTTGGCAAAAGCAGTGCACCGTCAAGCCCCTCAAGGGCGAGTTGGATCAGTTCGCCGGCTTGGTGGTGTCGACCTTTTCCACCCATTCAGGGTAAAAGGTCGGCTCCCGGTTGGACCAGCCAGGCGCCGTCGCGGCGGCTTCGCTGATCGATTGCAGGAGAACGCGCCGCTTGTCCGGGTGCAGGTGCGGAAGGCTCGCCGCCGCACAAAATGCGCCGGGCAACCAGGGCCGCGCCGCCGCCCCGATCAGCCGTTCATAAAGGAACCGGTAGCTGCTGAAGCTCTGCAACCGGTCCTGCCCCAGATCGAAAGCGGACAGCGTCACCAGCGGCGCCATGAACGGCTCCACCTGATCCAGGCCGCTGTCATCAGGAACCAGCGACTTGATGTAGTTCAGCCGGTCATACATACGCACCTGCGCACGGATGCTCGCCGCCTCTACAACGTCGCGCGACCATATCTTCAATGCGTCCTGCCGGTGAAGCCCCACGTCCAGGGACCTTCTGATATATCTCTGCGTACCGGCGGGGAAGCTTGCGAACTCCCGCATTTCAGCGAGGGTTATCTCCCCGTCCGCAGGTCTTGCACTAATGCCCATGCTCTTGCCTCCGACATATAAAATGCCCGATCAGCCGAACATGCGCCTTCTATGGTTACCGTAGGATTAAGGTACCGCCCGGCTGATATTCACATCCGACCAGATTTCGTTTTGCGCCGCAACATTAAAATCCGGCCGACGCGTTCAATATTGTGGATAACGGCAATGCACGAACCTGTTTTAGCTCATTTTTTGCTATTCTGCTCCCCTTCCTTATCCTCTTCCCAGTCTTCTGGCCGATAGCCGGAAGATGGCATGGGGCGGCCATCATCGCCCTTCCGGGCGACGCTTGGGGGATCGGAGGCGTCCATGGACTCGATGATGCCTTCGTCCAGTTCTTCCTCTTTGGTCATAAGTTCACCGGCCTTTTTCGGACGATCCCTTGAGTTTCGCTTCTGCATGTTTCCATCCTTTCAAGAAGGAAACGGATCAGCAATTTCCCGGTTCCCCCTTCCTGATTTGCGCAAAACCGCTGCTTTCGACAAACAACATCCACTCTTCGATGCATGACGATGGCAGGGGGCAGACAGCAGACCTGCATTTGGGGTACTGACCGAAAGGATGGGCAGCACCAGCGAAGTTGAGGAACAGCGGGGCGTTTCGCCTCTTGTCGCGCTCTATTCCATTTTGGGCTTCTGGCTTTTTTATATGGTGGTGGTGACCCTCCGTTCGCTGGTGGTGGGTTTTGAAGCGCAAGGCGAAATGGCCCTCCGGCGGGGCGTGGTGACTCTCATCGGGATCATTATCACCTGGTGCCTCTATCTGGTGCTGCGGCGATTTGACCGGAAATCTCAACCAACCAGGATCATAACAGCCTTCGTGGCGGCAGTACCGGGTGCGGTCCTGATCGCGCTCGCCAACTATTATGTGTTCAACATCTATGATCCCTCAGGACTGATGGAGGACTATCCGCCGGCCAAGGCAGCGATGGCGAAGGAGGAAGATCATGCAATCAAGGACATCGCCGAGGTCGCCCTTTCCCGCTATTTCTTCCTGTCAGCCTGGGCCGCTCTCTATCTGGCCCTATCCTATGCGGGAGAAGTAAGGCGATTCGAGCGCCGCGCCGCCCGCTATGAACAGGCGGCGCAAAAGGCCGAACTGCGATCGCTGCGTTATCAGGTGAATCCCCATTTCCTGTTCAATACGCTCAACTCTCTTTCCAGCCTGATCATGAAAGACCGGCGGGATGAGGCCGAGGCGATGATTCTCAGCCTGTCCCATTTTTACCGAAGCAGCCTGATGGGCGACCCGCTCGACGATGTGCCGCTATCCGATGAGGTGAGGCTGCAGCAGCTCTACCTGGATATCGAGGCGGTGCGGTTTCCGGACCGTCTGATCACCAGGATCGATATTCCAGCCGAGTTGATGAGCGTTTGTGTGCCGGGGCTCATTCTTCAGCCGCTGGTGGAGAATGCCATAAAATATGGCGTATCGCGTGCCGCACGGCCAGTGACTGTCACGATCAGCGCGCAGGAGAAGGAGGGACAGCTCCATCTATCCATCAGTGATGATGGCGACATCATCCCTGGGGACGAGGACAAGGGCAATGGTATAGGCCTGGCGAACGTTCGGGACCGCTTGGCGGCCCGCTTCGGCGAAAAGGCCAATATCCGATGGTATAGGCCTGACGGTTCCGGTTTTGTGGTTGAACTCAGCATGCCTATAATAGCGGATGACTGCTGATTCTGGACCAGAGCAATCGGCACGTCCCTTACGGACGATGATCGTCGATGACGAACCGCTCGCAGTCGAACGGTTACAGATGCTGTGTGCCAAGGAGCCGCGCATCGAATTGGTGGGCATGGCGACCGACGGAGAATCCGCCCTTCGGCTGGTGAAGGGGGTGAGTCCCGATCTGCTGCTGCTCGACATTGCCATGCCCCGCCTTGACGGCATAGGCGTAGCAAGGGCTCTGAGCCACGGTGACAGCAATCCCTCTATCATCTTTGTGACCGCCTTTGAGGGCTTCGCCGTAGAGGCGTTCGATCTGGCCGCGGTCGACTATCTATTAAAGCCAGTGTCGCTTGAACGTCTGGCACGAGCGGTCGACCGTGTGCTGGCCCTCACCAGAGGCGACCGGACACCGCGGCCGACTTCCAAGCCTTCCTTGTGGGCGGAGGAATTCTGGGTTCCCCACAAGGCCGAACTGGTCCGCGTAGCCGCCACCCATATCGATAGGATCGAGGCGGAGCGGGACTATATGCGTGTCTTCGTCGGACCGCGAAGCTATTTGCTGCACCAGACCATCAGTTCGCTGGAACAGAGGCTCGACCCGAAACAATTCATAAGGCTGCACCGCTCCCATATAGTCAGGCGCGGGCATATCGACAGGCTGCGTCACGACGGCAGCGGCGTCTGGTTCGCGCGGCTGCTTGATGGAACTGAGATACGTATCGGCCGCACCTATCTCTCCGGCGCGAAAGCCATTGCCGGACGGTGAGAAAACGCCCCCGGCCTAAGGGTAGCCGGGGGCGCCGGCCCGGGACGAAGGCAAATTCCTCATCCCGGGCCAAGTTCCGAATTGCCGTGCATGGTCATCGCGTGGCTCGGATCTTGCACACGCCTCCAGGTCATTTTTCGATTGTCAAACTGGCAAGGCGTTCGCCGCTGCGGGCGCTCTCCATTGCCAGGGCGATGTCGCGGCTGCTGCGGGCGCTGGCTTCACTGCGGCAGCGCTTCACATCCTGAACCTCGCTGATATTGCGGACATCGGCCGTCCCACAGACCTTCGTTACGGCACGCTTTACACGCTGTTGCAGCGTGGAGGCGCCCGCGTCAGTGGTAAGATCGAGATCGCCATAGGCGATTTCGACCGAACGCTCGGCGGCCAGTGCGGGAACGGTGGTGATGGCAAGAGCCCCGGCGACGAAGGTTGCCGAAAGGACGCTGGCGGCAAAACTCTTTTGGGCAGGCATTTCTGATCTCCTCTGTTATCTTGTTCTACCCTTCGCCCATGCGGACAGAGAGCGCGAAAATCCCTTCTGCGCCGGTTCAGAAGATGTTTTGGGTCCTCCTCCCTCGGTGTCACCCGGCTATATGCCGCTACGGCAAGGCATGCATTCGCGGTTCGACCAGTGCCCATTACGGTCGGCGAACGACATCTGAAGCGACAAACAACCTATCCTCGGCGACAAACGGCATGGTGCTGTTCGCGTTCGCTGGAATGGTTGGGAAGTCGGCGGCCCGACGGGGTCCGTGTTTCTTATTTCCGGTTGAAGCCAGGGCGGCGGGTACAAACTTCCGGCCGGAAATAGCTCGGGACCTCGTAGGGTTTGACCACGCGTTCCGTGGGCGCCGCGAGCGCTTGGGCCGGGTCGATGCGAACCTGGAATTTCAGGCCGAAGGACCGGTCATTAGCCCAGACCACCGTTGCGTCGATCGCGCCAATATTGTTAAGCAGAACGGCGACTTCTTCGCCCTTGATCAGAATCTGATCGCATTTGCCACCCAGGCCGCTGGCAGAAATATTCCGAACCACGATCTTTGCTGTACCAAGACGGGACGACATGATTTCCGCGGTCAGGAGCCTGCTCGTTCGCGGATCCCGCGCCCGTGCAAATGGCTCCGTCACCCGCAATGCGTCCAATTTTCGGGCATAGCCCATCGTTAACAATTCCTGCGCCCCGAAGGTAGATCTTTTTTCTGCAACGAAAGCTATAGGAGCATCCTTAATTTTTCTTTTATATCATGTTGTTGAACTGCAACGAAAGGCAGGCATGCAAAACGGCAGCGGCTACTTAGCCGCCCAGTGCCGCCGGACGATGCCCTGCGCGTAAAGTAGCACGCTCAGATCGCCATGGTTGATTTCAGCGTCGGCCGCCTCGCGCGCTTTCTGCTTGGCATGATAGGCCACGCCCAGCCCCGCCGCTTCCATCATGAGGATGTCATTCGCACCATCCCCTACGGCCATCGTCAGTTCGCGAGGGATGCCATATTCGGCGGAAGCCCGTTCCAGTTCCGTACGCTTGGTCAAGGCATCGACGATCGGGAACTGGACTGTTCCGGCGAGAAGTGCACCCTCGACCTCCAGGACATTGGCAACCACGCGCCCGAAGCCAATCTCCTTGCCGACGGGCTCTGCAAAGCGGGTAAAGCCACCCGACACCAGAACGGTCTTTGCGCCCCTGGCGTTCATCGTCTGCACCAGCGCCTTTGCGCCGGGCATGATCTTGACCCGTTCGGAACGGCAAATGTCGATGACTTGCTCCTCCAGTCCCTTCAGCAATGCGACACGGCTTTTCAATGCTTCGGCAAAGTCGAGTTCGCCGCGCATGGCGCGCTCCGTTACTTCCGCGATCTGTTCCTTAATCCCGGCATAGTCCGCCAATTCATCGATGCATTCGACGGTGATCATGGTGGAATCCATGTCAGCGACCAGCAGGCTTTTTTCGCGGGTTTCGGCAGGCTGCACGATAATATCCATGCCTTCGTTGATCGCCTGCAATGCCTGCCGGGCTTCGGCGGGATTTGCCGAGAAGAACAAGTCAGCGGCCTTTCCGGGCTCTAACTCTACCGCTTCTCCGGGCTGACAGCCTGCCGCGGCCAGGCGGTCGCGTGCTTCTGTAATATCCCCCTGACGCAATGCGCCGCTTGCCACTATGGTCCCAACGAACATGAGCAGTTCCGATAATCCTTCAGGCCAGAATCAGGGCCCCGATGGCCGTCCGGCTGTCGCGCTTATTGCCGGACCCACCGCCAGCGGCAAGAGCGCTCTGGCCTTGGAACTGGCACGGCGGGCAGATGCGGTCATCATCAATGCCGATGCGAGCCAGGTCTATTCGGACCTGGCCATTCTCTCGGCACGTCCTTCGGCTGAGGAGATGGCGGCTGCTCCGCACCGCCTGTTCGGTGCAATCGACGGAAGCGAGTCCTGTTCGGCGGCTCGCTGGGCAGCCGATGCCAAGCAGGAGATCGCTGCGGCCCACAACGCAGGAAGGTTGCCGGTACTGGTGGGAGGAACGGGACTTTATATCCGCACGCTGCTGGACGGCATCGCGCCTGTGCCCGACATTGATGCCGATATCCGCCAGATGGTCCGCGCGCTGCCCGTCGCCGATGCTTATGAGGCGTTGAAAACAGAGGATCCGGAAAGCGCCGCCCGTCTGGCTCCAGCCGACACAAGCCGGGTTGCTCGGGCCTTGGAGGTAGTGCGGTCGACGGGCAAGCCCCTTGGATGGTGGCACCAGCATATGACGGGCGGGATAGGCAAGGATATTGCGCTGCACCCCCTTGTCCTCCTTCCTCCAAGAGAGTGGCTGTTTGAACGGTGTGACCGGCGGTTCGAAGCGATGCTGGAACATGGCGCCATCGCGGAGGTTGAAAGGCTGCTGGACCGGAATTTGCCCACCGGCTTGCCAGTTATGCGAGCGATCGGAGTGCGGGAAATCGCTGCCTGGCTCTCCGGCGAGATCAGCCGGGAGGCCATGATTGCGCTAGGGCAGACGGCAACCCGCCAATATGCGAAACGGCAATATACCTGGTTCTCCAACCAGCCGCCGCGTGATTGGCCCTGCTTTCGCGAAGAAATTAATTCTAAAGCAGCGACGCAACTAGTAATAAAATTACAACTTTAGATGTTGACATGCCATTTTGTTATAAATAGACGCGAGCACCTTGCCTTTTGGGCTGCACTGCAGCACACCGCGCCTTTGTTGAAGGAGATTGAAAGTGGTTGAGCGTAGCGGCGCTGACATATTGGTTCAGGCGCTGGTTGATCTCGGCGTTGATACGGTATTCGGTTATCCGGGCGGCGCGGTGCTGCCTATTTATGACGCTCTCTACAATCACCCGATCATCAAACATATTCTCGTGCGCCATGAGCAGGCTGCTGCCCATGCCGCGGAGGGCTATGCCCGCTCCACCGGCAAGCCGGGTGTTGTTCTCGTCACCTCCGGCCCCGGCGCAACCAACGCGATCACCGGAATCACGGACGCTCTGCTGGATTCCATTCCGATCATTGTCCTCACCGGACAGGTGGCGACGCATCTTATCGGCACCGACGCGTTTCAGGAGGCGGACACGGTCGGCCTGACACGCCACTGCACCAAGCATAACTATCTGGTGAAGGATCCCGCCCGGCTCGGCCATATTCTTCACGAGGCTTTCCATATTGCAACTTCAGGCCGTCCGGGGCCCGTTGTCATCGACATTCCCAAGGACGTTCAGGTCGCGACCGCAGAATATGAGCATCCCGGCGAGATTGCGCATGTCAGCTATCGCCCGCAGGTGAAGGCGCCTGCCGCCGATATTGAAAAGGCGGTAGCCATGCTTGCCGCGGCCGAGCGGCCGATCCTCTATACCGGCGGCGGCATCATCAACAGCGGCCCGCAAGCGAGCGAGCTGCTGCGCGAACTTGCCGCCCTCACCGGCGCGCCGGTTACCAGCACACTCATGGGCCTTGGCGCTTTCCCGGCTTCTTCGCAGCAATGGCTGGGGATGCTGGGCATGCACGGCACTTATGAAGCCAATATGGCGATGAACCGGGCCGACCTGATCATCTCGCTCGGCGCGCGTTTCGACGATCGCGTGACCGGCCGTCTCGACGCCTTCTCGCCGGACAGCAAGAAAATCCACGTCGATATCGACCGCAGCTCGGTCAACAAGAATGTCGTCGTGGACCTGCCCGTCATCGGTGATGTCGGCAATGTCATGGCCGACATGATCGCTCTGTGGAAAGCAAAGGGCCACAAGGCCACGGACCAGACCGAATGGTGGAGCCGGATCGACGGCTGGCGTGCGCGCCGGTCGCTTGATTATCGCGAAACCGGCGAAGAAATCATGCCGCAGCGGGCCATCGCTGCGCTTTATGCCGCAACCCGGGACAAGAACCCGATCATCACCACGGAAGTCGGGCAGCATCAGATGTGGGCGGCCCAGCATTTCCACTTCGATGATCCGAACAAGTGGCTGACCAGCGGCGGCCTTGGCACTATGGGCTATGGCTTTCCTGCGGCCATTGGCGCGCAGGTCGGCAACCGGGATGCGCTGGTCATCGACATCGCGGGCGATGCGTCGATCCAGATGAACATTCAGGAGCTGGGCACCGCGATCCAATATCGCCTGCCGGTGAAGATCTTCATCCTCAACAATGAATATATGGGCATGGTCCGCCAATGGCAGGAACTGACCTATGAAAGCCGCTATTCGGAAAGCTATTCCGACAGCCTGCCCGACTTTGTGAAGCTGGCCGAAGCCTATGGCTGGACCGGCATCCGGATCGAAGGGCCGCAGGAACTGGAGGCCGGCATCAGGCAGATGATCGAGACCGCCGGACCGGTCCTGGTCGACTGCCGTGTGGCCAAGCTCTCCAACTGCTTCCCGATGATCCCCTCTGGTGCGTCGCACACTGAAATGTTGCTCGGCGACGCGGAGGTTTCGGGCACCATGGACGATGAGGCAAAGGCGCTCGTATGACCCAGCATCTCCGGCTCCGCCTGCATGTGACAGAGCCGTGGGATTTTGAGCGAACGAACGGCACGAACGAGCTTACCGGCTGGACGATCGACTATGCCGATGAGGAAAATGAGGAATGGGAAGTGACCCTGGACCACCCGATCGAGTTCCATGAAAAGCACATACGCACTCTGCTCCTGGGGCCGCGCTATGTGGGCGAGCATCTTCGCCGGATCTTCGATGCGGTGGTGGGCTTTCCGGTACGCGTGGCGCATCGCCAGAACGGCGACTGGCACTATGCCATGACCGCCATGCTGTCCCTGCCCCGCGAGGAAGAGAAATAATGCACATAAAAGAAGAACTGATCGAGCGTCACGTCCTGACGCTGACGGTCGCGAACGAAGCAGGCATCCTCGCGCGCATCGCAGGCATGTTCACCGCCCGCGGCTATAATATCGAGAGCCTGACCGTCGCCGACATTACCGAAGACCACAAGATCAGCCGTATCACTGTCGTCACCAACGGCCCGCCGCGCGTTATCGAGCAGATCATCGCGCAGCTCGATCGGCTGGTGCCCGTGCATAATGTGACCGACCTCACTGAAAATGGTCCCTATGTGGAGCGGGAGCTAGCCCTGGTAAAAGTGGCCGGCGTTGGCGACCAGCGGATCGAAGCGCTGCGGCTCGCGGACGTTTATCGCGCGCGCGTCGTCGATGCGACCATGGAGAGTTTCATCTTCGAGATTACCGGTGGATCGGATAAGGTCGACACCTTCGTCAACCTGATGCGCCATGTCGGCTTGGTAGAAGTCGCCCGGACCGGCATTGTTGGTATTACGCGCGGCAAGGAAGCCGCCTGAACTTCGCTGTCAATCTGAATGTTAGAATTGAGGAATTGCAAAAATGCGTGTTTATTATGATCGTGACGCGGACGTCGGTTTGATCAAGGGCAAGAAGATCGCCATTGTCGGCTATGGCAGCCAGGGCCATGCCCATGCGCAGAACCTGCGGGATTCGGGTGTTGCTGAAGTCGCCATTGCGCTTCGTGCGGGTTCGGCGACTGCCAAGAAGGCCGAAGGCGCGGGTTTCAAGGTGCTGAGCAATGCCGAAGCGGCAGCCTGGGCCGACATCGTCATGATCCTCGCGCCCGACGAACATCAGGCCGCGATCTACAACGACGACCTGCGCGATAATCTGAAGCCCGGCGCGGCGCTTGCCTTCGCTCATGGCCTCAATGTCCATTTTGGCCTCATCGAACCACGCGCCGACATCGACGTGTTCATGATCGCGCCCAAGGGACCCGGCCATACCGTCCGCAGCGAATATGTGCGCGGCGGCGGTGTCCCCTGCCTCATCGCCATTGCGCAGGACGCGACGGGCAATGCGCATGACGTGGCGCTGTCCTATGCTTCCGCGGTCGGTGGCGGTCGCTCGGGCATCATCGAGACGACCTTCAAGGAAGAGTGCGAAACCGACCTTTTCGGCGAACAGGCCGTGCTCTGCGGCGGCCTTTCGCACCTGATCATGGCTGGTTTCGAAACCTTGGTGGAAGCTGGCTATGCCCCCGAAATGGCCTATTTCGAGTGCCTCCACGAAGTGAAGCTGATCGTCGACCTCATGTATGAAGGCGGTATCGCCAACATGCGCTATTCGATTTCCAACACCGCGGAATATGGCGACTATCACACCGGCCCGCGCGTTATCACCAGCGAGACCAAGGCCGAAATGAAGCGCGTTCTGGACGACATCCAGAAGGGCAAGTTCGTGCAGCGCTTCGTGCTCGACAACCGCGCCGGGAACCCGGAACTCAAGGCGCACCGCAAGCTGCAGGCGGAGCACCCGATCGAAAAGACCGGCGCCCAGCTTCGGGCCATGATGCCCTGGATCGGCGCGAACAAGCTGGTGGACAAGGAAAAGAACTGATCCTTGCCTTTTCGTAACAAAAACCGAAACAAGCTGTTTCGGTTTTTGTTACTGGAAGATTTTCGGGGCGTCGCATAGAAATGCGGCGCCCCTTAATATTTGAGGAACCCTCTTCATGCGCAAAATTCTCGCCGCCTCGGCACTGGCTCTTACTGCTCTCGCGCTTGGCCCGGTCGTTGCTCAGGACGCCCCCGCCCTTCCCGGCGCTCCCGATCCCGCACGCGTACAGGCGGGTACCTATGTCATGGACCCTGCGCACACCCAGGTCGCTTTCACCGTCAACCATTTCGGGTTCAACAACTATGTAGGCCTGTTCGGCACGCCCACAGGTTCGCTGACCATCGATCCCAAGCAGCCGGAAAAGGCCAGCTTGACGGTTAAAATCCCGATGAACGAAGTTCGGACCAGCTCAACGAAGCTGGACGAGCATCTCAAGACCCCGGATTTCCTGGACACCGCCAAATATCCCACCGCCAAATTCGTGTCCACCTCCATCAAGGTCGATGGCAATGAAGCGGACATTACGGGCAACCTGACCCTGCACGGCGTGACAAGGCCGGTTACCATAGACGCCCAATTCACAGGCGCCGGGACACATCCCATGAACAAGAAGCTGAACATCGGCTTTTCCGGCACTACGACGATCAAGCGCAGTGACTTCGGCATCGATAAATTCGTGCCTTTGGTCTCGGATGAGGTGAAGCTGGCGATTACCGCAGCGTTCGAGAAGTAAGGCTTTGCTGCCGTAAATGAGAATATCCCCGTCGTCCCTGCGAAGGCGGGGACGACGGCAACCTCACCGCATAGGACCAAAGTCCACAAGAAGGTTGGCCCATTCTATTCCGATTCCTCTGGACTTCCCTTCCTCCTTTCGGTTAAAGCCGCGCATCATGTCGAGCGCGACCCTGTCTCTTCTCCTGCTACGACTTACACGCCCTTAGGCGTGTCATTGGTGCTGCGGCTCTTGCGCCGGGCAGCCCACACAGCCTAAGGGCCGACGAACCTCCGGTTGAAACAGCAGGCAGCGCCGCCCAGATCGCAGCGGGCGCGCCGATAAAGAGAAGCAGATAAAGACATGTTGCAGGACCCGTCCGTCAAATATCGTCCCTTCCCCCAGGTTGATCTGCCCGATCGCCAGTGGCCCGCTCGCACGATCACGAGGGTGCCCCGTTGGCTTTCCACCGACATGCGCGACGGCAATCAGGCACTGATCGACCCGATGGACACGGAGAAGAAGACGCGCTTCTTCAACCTGCTCGTGAAACTGGGTCTCAAGGAGATCGAGGTTGGCTTTCCTTCGGCGGGCGCGACCGAATTCGACTTTATCAACGGCCTCGTCCAGTCCGGCGATATCCCGGACGACGTCTTCATCCAGGTGCTCACGCAAGCCCGCCGCGATCTCATCGAGCGCACCTTCGAGAGCCTGAAGGGCGCGAGGCAAGCGATCGTCCATGTCTATAATGCTGTTTCACCGGCATGGCGGCGGATCGTGTTCAACATGGAACGGCCTCAGATCAAGCAAATCGCCATCGACGCGGCCAAAATCATTCGCGACGAGGCGGCCAAACAGCCGAATACGGATTGGCATTTCCAATATTCGCCCGAAACCTTCTCCACCGCCGAACTGGATTTCAGCCTGGAATGCTGCGAGGCGGTGATGGACATATTGCAGCCCACGCGCGAAAAGCCCATTATCCTTAACCTCCCCGCCACGGTGGAGGCGGCGACGCCCAATATCTATGCCGATCAGATCGAATGGTTCTGCCGCCATATCCGCGACCGCGACAAAGTCGTAATCTCGCTCCATCCGCACAACGACCGCGGCACCGGTGTCGCGGCGGCCGAGCTGGGCCTGATGGCCGGCGGCGACCGCGTGGAAGGCTGCCTCTTCGGCAATGGCGAACGCACCGGCAATTGCGACATCGTGACTGTGGGGCTCAACATGTACACGCAGGGCGTGCATCCCGGGCTCGACTTTTCGAACATGGAAGAGGTGGTTCAGACGGTCACCTACTGCAACCAGTTGCCAGTCCACCCACGCCATCCCTATGCCGGCGACCTGGTGTTCACGGCCTTTTCCGGCTCCCATCAAGATGCGATCAAAAAGGGCTTCGCGGCGCAGGAACAGCGCAACGATCAGCTTTGGGACGTGCCCTATCTCCCTATCGACCCGGCCGATATCGGCTGCTCCTACGAGGCGGTGATCCGCGTCAACAGCCAGTCCGGCAAGGGTGGCGTCGCCTGGGTGCTGCAGCAGGACAAAGGGCTGAAGCTCCCCAAGCGCATGCAGGCCGACTTCAGCCGCGTTGTGCAGGACCTTGCCGACAAGACCAGCCGCGAACTGGTGGCAAGCGATATCTGGACCGCGTTCGAGGGTCATTATTGCCTCGGCACCGACCAACCCTTCAAGCTGATCGATTATCAAGAAACGCAAAGCCCGCATGCCAGCGGTTCCAATCGCCTTTTCGTGGGCAAGATCCTCATGAATGGCGAGGAGCGCTCCGTCAGCGGGCGAGGCAACGGCCTTATCTCCTCCGTTCTGGATGCGCTGCGCGAAAATTGCGGCATCGATCTGGAGGTCGAGGATTATAGCGAGCATGCCATCGGGCATGGTTCCGATGTGCAGGCGGCAGCCTATGTCGAATGCAAGGCGGCGGACGGCAAGAAGATCTTTGGCGTAGGCATGGATGCCGACGTCGCTACGGCATCGGTGCAGGCGATCCTTTCCGCCGCGAACGGATTGGCCACTCGGGAAAATTAGTCTGGACGGGAGCCGCGCTCCCGTTCAGTGTCTCTCTACCAAGCCTTTGCTTTGCCGGAGAGCCCATGTCCCTACCCTCGCCGCTTTTCGACAATCTGGCGCTGCCCGTAATGGGCTCGCCAATGTTCATCATATCCGGTCCAGATCTGGTCATCGCCCAGTGCAAGGCGGGGATTGTCGGCTCCTTCCCGGCTCTCAATGCGCGTCCGCAGAGTCAACTGGACGAATGGTTGCACCAGATCACGGAGGAACTTGGCGCCTGGGACCGCGATCACCCCGGGCAACCTGCTGCCCCCTTTGCGGTCAATCAGATTGTCCACAAATCCAATGGACGCCTGGAAGAAGATTTGGCCATTTGTGAGAAATGGCGGGTGCCCATCGTCGTCACCTCGCTGGGCGCGCGGGAGGATGTCAACGACAGCGTTCAGAGGTGGGGCGGCATCACCTTTCATGACGTCATCAATGACCGGTTCGCGCGAAAGGCGGTGGAGAAAGGCGCCAATGGCCTTATCCCGGTGGCAGCCGGAGCCGGCGGACATGCCGGCACCATCTCACCATTCGCCCTGATGCAGGAAATCCGCGCCTGGTTCGACGGCCCCATAGCGCTCTCGGGAGCTATCGCCTGTGGCCGGTCCATTCTGGCCGCGCAAGCATTGGGCGCTGACCTTGCCTATATTGGCTCGGCCTTCATTGCCACCCAGGAAGCGAACGCCGCCACCGACTATAAGGCAACGATTGTCGAAGCGCATTCCGGGGATATTGTCTATTCAAATCTTTTTTCCGGCATTCACGGCAATTACTTGCGCCAATCGATTGAGCGCGCGGGGCTTGATCCAGCCGATCTGCCTCAGAGCGATGCTTCGAAAATGAGTTTCGGATCCAACGAAGGTCAGGCGGTCAAAGCCTGGAAGGACATCTGGGGTTCAGGACAGGGCGTTGGGGCCGTGCGTTCCATCGAACCCGTTGGCGCGCGGGTGGCGCAACTCAGGGCCGAGTATGAAGCAGCGAAAGCGGAACTGCTCGCCAAGTTGACCTGACGCCATAATCGCCCGATCCGAATCCTTCGCGGCGATTATTCTGCCTCAACGCCGGTTGGTAGCACCACCGCCGACCAGCTTTTGCCGGGTATCAGATATTTCCGCGCCAAAGCCTGTATCTCGGCAGGTGTTACCTCCAGCAGATCGCGCGGCATCGAGCGCATGATTGCAACGCGGCGGCCGTCAAAGCTCGCCCCTTCCATCTGCGACATCCAAAAGGCGTTGCCCGTGCTCGCGCGGGCCAACAGTTGACGCATGGGCGCAACGGTGCGCTGCAGTTCGTCGGAACTGACAGGGGTGCTCGCTAGGTCAGTGGCGATACGGTTGATGAGCGTGAAGAAATAGCCGATCCGGTCGGGCTTCAACTGGCTTGTAACGGAGATATAGCCGCCATTATCAAAGGAAAAGGGCCAGCTATTGTCGACGCTCGGGCTATAGGCGGCGCCATCCTGTGACCGCAGGCCTTCGAATAGACGGTCATTGAAAATCTGCCCCAATATCTCGAGCTGCCGTCCTTCTCGGGCGGAAGCAAAGCCGCCAGCGGTCGGCCAGGCCATGACCGCCGCCGCCTGGTCTTTGTCGCCTGTATGCCGCAGCACAACAGGCTTGGCCGTATGAGTCGGGAAAGCCGTCTTCAGATTGACAGGGTCCACAGGCACATCCTTGCGCGGAGGAAGGGCCCCGAAGGTCTTTCCGACGAGCGCAATCGCCCGTTCCGCATCGATATCACCATAGATCTGCACCTCGATCGGGCCACTGTTGAGAATGGGTTCCCATGTGGAGCGAAAGGCTTCGGGCGTGAGCGCGCTGATTTCCGCTCTGCTCGGCGTGCGCCAACGGACATCTCCATCCCGCAGCATCGCCGTCATGTCACGAGCCAGCACGCTACCAGGAGAACTCGACATGGCATCGTAAGCGGCGAGGATGCCCGCCTTCATCCGTTGAACCGGGGCTGCATCCCAGCGGGGATAAGCCAATTTCGCCGCCAGCAGGTGCAATTGGTCCTCGACGTCGGCGGCTCGGGTGATGGCGCTCATCTCAAACGCATCATCGTCGATCGCGAATTGCATGCCCATGCGCCGTCCGGTGGTGAGGCGGTCAAGCTCCTCCTGCCCCAGCTTGCCCGCGCCGCTCGCCATCAGTGCATAGCCGCCCGCCCAGCTCGCCACTGGCTTGGCCGGAGAAAATGCCTGATATCCATGGCCAAAGCGAACGTTGATCCTGATTTTCTCCTTCTCTGCCGCATTGGCAAAAAGCGACAATTTGACGCCATTTGAGAAGCTGATCATCTCGATGCCCAGATCGGACAGCTTTTCGCGGCCGGTGACTTTCCCCGGAGCGCCCATTTTCGGCAAGTCCGCTGCAGTGACAGGCGCGCCAGTCAGGCGCACATTCTTTGCGGGAGTGACGGGCGTCTTGAGCGCCAGGGCCAGCTTGCCCTCGGCTTCCGGCTGTTCGGCCGGAAGTGTCAATATGGCCCGCATGGTAGTGCCCTGGAACATCTCGCGGGTAGAGGCGAGCAGCTTTGCAGGAGTAAGACTTGGCTTCATCTCGCGAAAGATCGAAAGCGCCGTTTCCGGTGCAGCAACGGTTTCCCGGATATCGACGGCTCCAACAATATCATCCGCCTGCTTGGAACCTGCTTCCGTGTCCTTGTTCTCGACCGCCATGGCAAGCAGCGCTTCGAACTCCTGATATTCGCGGTCGATCTCTGCCTGGGTCGCTGGTGAGGCCTTGGCATCCTCGATTACGGCCCGAACATCGGCGAGCGCAGCGGCCCAGTCTTCGCCCTGCGGAAGGATGCTGACGAAAGTGCCATCGGCCGACCGGCTGACATCCTCCTGCGCAACGCTCGCCTGTATATAGCTTCCGCCGCTCCGGGCGCTTGCCTCCAGACGGCGGTTGATCATCTGCAGCGCCAGCATGTCGGTCAACCGCTCGCGGTTATAAACGATGGTGTCGTCCTTGAGCGCCCAAGGACGCAGCCAGCCCAGGCTAAGCGTCGCTGGAAGGCCCGGTTCGACCACCACTTCGCTTACCGGCAGGCTGGGGTTCGGCTTGCCGAAATCAGCGATAGCCTGCCCTTTGCCGTCGCCTTTCCAGGGACCGAAATATTTGCGGACAAGCTGTTCAAACAGCTTGGGATCGCCGTCCCCGGCAATGGAGATCACCACATTTTCCGGACGATACCAGCGGTCGTGGAAAGCCCGAAGGCCATTGGCGCTGGCCTGTTCCAGAGTCTGGGCCGTCCCAATCGGACTGCGCATTGCCAGCCGCTGCCCCGCGAAGAACAGCGCGCGGGTCGCGTCCGCCACACGAACCTGCGGACCATAGCCTTCGCGGCGCTCGGCCAGGATCACCGCTCTTTCGGCATTCACACTGGCGTCGGTAATGGTCGGGTCAGTAATCATCCCGGCCAGGATTTTCATGCTTTCATCTAGGCCGGCACTTGTCGCGTCGGGAAGGTCCAGGCGATAGACAGTCTGGGTCGGCGTCGTCTGGGCATTGCTGTCGCTGCCAAAGGTTGCGCCGAGCCTCTGCCAGACCCTCTTCGCCTCTCCGTCCGGCACATATTTGGAACCCCGGAACGTCAGATGCTCGAGGAAATGGGCATAACCGAGCTCATTGTCCTCTTCCATGAGCGAGCCCGCATCCACCCGCACCCGGATCGAGACTTGGCCGGGCGGCACCCCATTCTGGCGCACAGCATAGCGCAGGCCATTCTCCAGCTCGCCAAACAGCCACGCCTTGTCCACGGGAACGTCGCTGCCCTTGTAGAGCCAAGGGACCTTGTCGGCCGACGGCGACGAAACCTGCTGTGCCAGCAATGGAACCGGGGGAACTGTCCCGGCAAGAACAATTGACAGGACGGGAAGGAAGATGGCGGAACGCCTCTTTTTCAAAGTCATTCGGCTTTATATCCAGCCCAAAGCTTTCTGGCCAGTGAATAGACCTCGGGCCGACAGGCAGGAAACGCAGTTCAGCTAAGCTTTCGGCGCACTTCAGGCAAACAAGTCGCGCTCGTCATCTGCTTCCAGGGGATCGGGAACCTCAAGCTGTGCATGTCCCTCATGAGGATGGCGGGTGCATTGAAAAAATTGCCGCCACCAGCTCCGGGACATCTCCCGGGAATAGCAGAGCGCCGCATCGCCCAGCATCATGGGCAAGACAAAGAAAGCGTCCAGAGGATGCATTTCATGATTGGATGTTCCTGGATCCATATCCGGCCCCTTCCACCCCGTCAGCCAATGGCGAATCGCAGCTGCTCCTGCATAGCGCTACAGCTTCCCCAAATGCAAAGGGCCGGCGGATAGTCCGCCGGCCCCTGGCCCCCGGTAGTTTAGTTGATCAGGCGACCCGCACCGAGGGAGCATCCATATCTTCATCGGGGTCGCGCAGCACATAGCCCCGGCCCCAGACCGTCTCGATGTAATTTTCGCCACCGCAGGCCAGCGCCAGCTTCTTGCGCAGCTTGCAGATAAACACGTCGATGATCTTCAGCTCCGGCTCGTCCATCCCGCCATAAAGATGATTGAGGAACATTTCCTTGGTAAGCGTCGTACCCTTGCGGAGCGAAAGCAGCTCCAGCATCGCATATTCCTTGCCGGTCAGGTGTACGCGGTTGCCGTCCACCTCAACGGTCTTGGCGTCAAGGTTGACCGCCAGCTTGCCGGTGCGGATGACAGACTGGCTGTGGCCTTTCGAACGGCGCACAACCGCATGAATGCGCGCAATGAGCTCATCACGGTGAAACGGCTTGGTGACATAGTCATCGGCACCAAAACCGAACGACCGGACCTTGCTGTCCATTTCGCTGATGCCCGAAAGGATGAGCACCGGCGTCTGCACCTTGGCGGTACGCAATTTTTTCAGCACGTCATAGCCGTGCATATCGGGAAGGTTGAGGTCGAGGCAGATGATGTCATAATCGTAGAGTTTGCCGAGATCCAAGCCTTCCTCACCAAGATCGGTGGTATAGACGTTGAAGCCTTCGGTCGTCAGCATCAGCTCGATCGCCTTTGCCGTCGTCGGTTCGTCTTCGATAAGCAGCACGCGCATCTGGCAGCCCCTTGTTCCGTTGGCGGATGCTTCACGACCCGTGACACATCCATGCACATATATTAACCATAGAACTTATGAATGCCAAAGGTTAATTTTGGTTTAACCGGCCTGCATCCACGAGTCGCGGTCGTTTCGGTTGGTCAAGAATGCTCCTCAACTGCGGCATAGCGAGCGGAATCGTTCCGACAAAAACTCCACCAAAAGGCTTACACGAGCAGGCCTGGCCACACCCGGAGGCGTAAGCAGATGGAGGGAGACCGGAGGAGGCGACCAACCGGGCAATATCGCCTCCAAACGACCAGCGGCAATATCCGTTCCCACGATGAAGTCCGGCAATATGGCAATGCCGAGGCCCGCCCGGAGTGCCGGAAGCATGGCGTCGCCACTATTTGCGCGAAGGGGACCTTCGGGCCGGACCACGACTTCCTCCCTGCCCGGCCCATGGAAACGTAGAAGATCCGGGGTCGGAAGATAACAATAGCTGAAGCAGCGATGGCTCGCGAGATCGGCCGGATGGACGGGACGGCCATGCCTTTCGAGATAGAAGGGAGCCGCCACGATTTTGGATTCCACTCCACCCAGCCGGCGCACTCGAAGGGAACTGTCGGGCAACGCCGCAATCCGGAGCGCGGCATCGAAACCCATTTCAATGATGTCGATCTTCTCGTCGCTCAGGTGCAAATCGATGGCTATGCCAGGATATTCCGCCAGGAAATCGGCCACGGCGGGCGCGACATGCAACAGGCCGAAGCTCATGGGAGCCGCAAGGCGTACCATGCCTTGCGGGGCGTCTGCTTCGTCCCGAGCGGCCTCTTCGGCTGCCATCCCCTCCGCCAATATTCGCGCCGCCCTTTCAGCCAAGCCGCGTCCGCTTTCAGTAAGCGACAAATGCCGGGACGTTCGGTGGAACAGGCTCGTACCCACTTGGTTCTCAAGGCGGGACACTGCTTTCGAGATGGTTGCCTTGGACAGACCCAGGGCCTTGGCAGCTCCGGTAAAGGAACGATGCTGAACGACGGCAGCAAAGATCGCCCAGGCTTCGAAATCAGGTAAGCGCATATTGAGAAACAATCCGTTTCAATGTTGCTTATTTTGGAAACGATGATGACGGCTTATCTGCCTTTCATCAAGATATGAAAGGATCAGAGAGATGATTGAGAGACGGGAATTTTCTTCATTGGGGCACGCCAACCACGGTTGGCTGGACGCCCATCACCACTTTTCCTTCGCGGGCTATCACGATCCCTCGCGCATGGGCTGGGGCGCCATAAGGGTGTGGAACGACGATGAGATCGCTCCCAATACGGGCTTCCCGCCGCATCCGCATAATGACATGGAAATCATCACCTATGTCCGCACCGGGGCAATCACGCATCAGGACAGCATGGGCAATACCGGCCGCACCGAAGCGGGCGATGTGCAGGTGATGAGCGCTGGAACCGGGGTGCGGCACAGCGAATACAATCTTGAGGACGAAGCGACGACGCTCTTCCAGATCTGGGTGATCCCCCGGGAACGCGGAGGCTCGCCGAGCTGGGGCGCCAAGCCCTTCCCCAAGAGAGACCGTTCAGGACGCTTTGTGGTGCTGGCCAGCGGCTATGCCGAGGACGAAGGCGCACTGCGCATCAGGGCGGATGCCCGGCTGCTCGGTGCAACGCTGAAGGCCGGTGAAGAACTGAGCTATGAGGCGGCGCCGGGCCGTCATGCCTATCTTGTTCCTGCGACCGGCCGGATCGAGATCAATGGCGCGATGTTCAACGCCCGGGACGGAGCGGCCATTACCGGCGGAGAGCCGCTGTCCATCAGGGCCCTGGAAGACTCTGAAATCATACTAGTCGACGCAGAATAATCCCCTGCCGCCCGCGCTCCCCCGTACCCCACCCCCGCGCGGGCGGCCCCTGCCTTTTTTAGGAGACAAGACATGGCAAAAGTTCTGGTGCTCTATTATTCCTCCTATGGTCATATAGAGGCCATGGCGCATGCCATGGCAGAAGGCGCCAGGGAGGCCGGCGCGACGGTGGACGTCAAGCGCGTCCCCGAAACAGTTCCGCAGGAAATAGCGGAGAAATCACACTTCAGGCTGGATCAGCGGGCACCGGTCGCCACCGTGGCGGAACTCGAAAATTATGACGCCATCATCATCGGCACCGGAACGCGCTATGGCCGTATGTCTTCCCAAATGGCCGCTTTCCTGGATCAAACCGGCGGCTTGTGGGCCCGGAACGCCTTCGTCGGAAAGGTAGGCGCCGCCTTCACCTCGACTGGCAGCCAGCATGGCGGCCAGGAAACCACTCTCTTTTCGATCATCACCAATCTTCTGCACTTTGGCATGACCATCGTCGGGCTGGATTATGGCTATGCCGGTCAGACAGGCGTGGATGACGTAAAGGGCGGTGCCCCCTATGGCGCGACCACCATTGCTGGCGGCGATGGCAGCAGGCAGCCGAGCGAGACCGAACTGGCCGGCGCCCGCCATCAGGGCAAGCGCGTCGCCGAGGTTGCGGGGAAGTTGTTTGGGTGAACTTGTCGTGGAAGGATTGGCGGAGAGGGAGGGATTCGAACCCTCGATACGGTTGCCCGTATGCCGCATTTCGAGTGCGGTGCATTCGACCACTCTGCCACCTCTCCGCGAGGAATATGTCGGTGCCTTCATGTGCGGAGCGGTGCCGCAGGCCCCCGGACGAGGGTCGGTTTGAGCGGCGGGCATTAGCGGATGAATGCGCGCTTGCCAAGCACCTCCTTGTATCAACGCACAATCTTTCTAAATTGGGAGCATGGATTCGAATGTCACTCGCCCTAATGGCGGCAATATCCGTCTGCACGCTCCCATCATCGCGCATGCGCGCTTCTGCATTGGTGAGGTTCTGAAGCACCGCCTGTTCGGTTTCCGTGGGGTTGTTTTCGACGTCGATCCCATTTTTGCCAACAGCGAGGAATGGTATCAGTCCATCCCGGAAGACTTGCGGCCTGATCGCAACCAGCCCTTTTATCACCTGCTCGCTGAAAATGGTGAGACCAGCTACATTGCCTATGTCAGTCAGCAGAATCTGCAATATGACGATAGCGAGGAGCCGGTGGACCACCCGGCTATCGATGATCTGTTCAGTTCCTATGCCGATGGTCGGTACGAGCTACGCACACGCCATCGCCATTGATTCCTGTTTGGCGGCGTAAGCCGTCTCAGGCCTTTAGCTTCCAGCCTTTCCTGAGCAAGGCGTAGCATAGCAGGCCCGTTCCGATATTGAGCAGAAGCAGCACCAGCGCGCCCGCAACCACTTGGGAATCCGCCGCCGAAAGGAAGCCATAGCGGAAGCCTGAAATGATGTAGAAAAAGGGATTGGCGTGGCTTATCGCCTGAAATACCGGTGCCAGCCGGTCAATGGAATAGAAGGTTCCTGAAAGCAGTGACAGCGGCGCGATCACAAAATTGGTAACGGCTGCTGCATGATCGAACTTTTCCGCCCAGATCGAGGTCAGGACCCCCAGAAAGGCGAGAAAAGCCGAGCCCAACACACCAAACCAGACGATCGCCCAGCCATGGACGGGCGCGACATCGACACCAGGCCACAGCAGCATCGCCAGCCACACCGCGGATCCCACCAGGATTGCCCGCGTCACCGAAGCGGCAACGAGTGCGCCCAGCAGCTCTCCGACCGAAATGGGCGGCATCAGATAATCGACCAGCGTTCCCTGCACCTTGGCCACCAGAAGGGAAAAGCTGCTGTTCGCGAAACTGTTCTGCATCATGCCCATGACGATCAGGCCTGGGGCAAGGAAATCGGCAAAGGGTACGCCAAGCACCTCATGATTCCGCCTGCCCAGCGCCACGGTGAAAATGATCAGAAACAGCAGCGTCGTTATCGCGGGCGCCCATATGGTTTGGAGCTGCACCTTGAAGAAACGGCGAACCTCCTTAATATAAAGGGCTCGCGCACCCGCCCAATTCACATTGCGGATCAGAGCGATTCCCGGTTCCGCGCGAACGGCCTTGAAGTCGCTATCGATTTTCTGCTGTTCGTTCATGGTGAGATCGCCTATCGGGTGGCGGCGCGGCCCGCAAGGGCGTTTTTTTGTAGCTGTGGCCCAAACCATATCATGGGAGCAGTTCCGGACTGACGAAGCCGAAGGAGTATGAATGGCCTGGACTGATGAACGCATCGACCAGCTGAAATCGATGTGGGAAAAGGGGATGACCGCAAGCCAGATAGCCGACGAGCTGGGCGGTGTGAGCCGTAATGCCGTCATCGGCAAGGCGCATCGCCTGGGGCTGCAGTCCCGGCCCTCGCCCGTCAAGGCGGGAGACGCCCCGCGCAAGGCGGCTCCGCCCAAGCGGCCCGGACCCAAAAAGCCCGAGCCTCAGCCTGAGCAGACGCCCGTGGCGGCCGCAAAGCCGGTGACCGCGGCGCCCGCTCCTCGTCCCGCTCCCAGCGCTCCGGCTCCCGTTCCAGCCGAAGCGGCGGCGCCCCAGCCACGCATCGTGTCGGTTGGGCCTGGCGGTTTCCTGCGGCAAGGCCCCGGCGACCAGCAGGCGCCCATTCCGCCTGCCCCGCCGCGGCGGTTGGTCCCGGCGAAGCCCAGCCCGGAAATCGCTGGCAAGACCAGTCTACTCGATCTCACCGAGAAGATCTGCAAATGGCCCCTCGGCCATCCCGGAGAGCCGGATTTCCATTTTTGTGGAGAGAAGGTGAATCCAGGCTTTCCCTATTGTGTCGAGCATTGCGGCCGCGCCTATCAGGCGCAGTTGCCGCGTGGAACCCGGCGCCCGCCGCCGCCGCTGCCCTTTGGCGGGCCGCGAGTACGCTGAACAAAGGAAAGGC
>NZ_DATEMB010000049.1:0-4244 GCF_035276005.1 Rhizorhapis sp. | reverse complement strand
GAACTGCGCTTCCGTTTCTCGACTTCGCTCGAAACGAACGGATCAAGGTAAAGTCATCCTACTCTAATTACCGTCGCTTGCTTCAGGGTTCGTCAATATGGCGTCGGCCCGTGCCGTGGCGATAAGGCCCGGCGGTGCCGCGCTGGACGACGACGCTCCCCGCCTTCACCATGGTCTCCCCCACATGCGCTTCCTTGCCGCCGATATTCTCGAATACGGCATCGAAATCGGCGCCCGTCTTCTCAGGAGCTATGTCAAGGACGCGAAGCAGCCGGTCGCGGGTCGACCCGATGGTCAACGTCGCGCCGAGAGAACCGGGGGTGGGCCAAGCCCACCCCGCGCGCGTCTCACAGACCGTCGACAGCCTTGCTAACCAGGATATTCACCGCAACGCGGCGGTTCTGCGCCTTGCCTTCGGCGGTGCTATTGTCGGCCACAGGGTCCGCTTCGGACATCCCGGTGGGGGTCAACATGCGATAGGGCTTCCAGCCGCAAGCCTGCTGCAGGTAATTGATGACGCGACCGGCGCGCTTTTCGCTCAACACCTGGTTATATTCATAGTCACCCGTAGAATCGGTGTAACCGACAACCAGCAGCAGGGCGTTGCTCATCCCCTCGGCAGCGGTTGCCGCCGCGCAGAGGTCGTTTTTCGCCTGGGCGGACAGCACAGCCTTGCCCGTGTCGAAATTCACGTTCGTCGTGCTTTTGATATTATACTGGTCGATCTCACCCAGGCGACCGCGCAGCGCGGCCGTTGCCGCCGTCTGTTCGGCAAAGCCCTGTTCGGTGCCGTTATGGATCATCGACGCGGTCCTGAGATCCTTGTTCTGGAGATTGATCCGGCTCGCCACCAGGCCGCCGCCCGATTGCAAGGTCTTGACGCTCACGGGCACGCCGTTGAGCAGCGAGGTTGCGGCGAGCCTGCTGCGGTTGAGGCCGAAAAAGCCCTTGCTGGCGCTGATCTTGGTGGCGTCGTTGATGACGATCACGGACTTGGTGCCATCGGCGGTTGTGACCTGCATCTTGTCGCCGCTGCGCGCCGAGATGATGCCCTTGATTTCAGGGCCTGGGGTCATCTCGGACGGAGCCGGGCCGGAGAAGGTCGCCGAGACGTCGGCCGCAGGCGGCTCCTGCGTCTGCGCCGACAGGCTGCCGGGCGCTGCCCCGGAAAGCAGGGCAAGCATTAAGAGAAATTTTGGGCTTTTGGAAATGACACTCATCACGCTACTCCTTCAAAATTCGACCAGTCGGGCCTGCATGGCTGCAGCTTCTCGTCCGACTGCCGCCCGCGAGATGGCGTATTCAGCTGTCAGAACCCCTCCATCTACCTTCGTAAAATGTCCGGCATGGCGCTGCGGATGAGCGCCATGGATATTCTGCCTGTTCAGATTAACCTTTCTGCTACATGAACAGGCCGGGTCACACCGATGGTTGTGCGGACAATTGGAGCGCATCGTGCGACGAACGGATGCAGACCTCGCCGCGCAAACGAACATTCATCTGTGGAAGAGTTGCCCAATAGATTTTGGAGCCATTATCTCAATTGACAGCCATTTGCTTTCGAATAGCGCAAGGGTGAGGCCACAGGCAAAATTCAACAGTCTACTTTTTATCCTTCCGAAACATTCATTTGGTGCCGTCTTCGCGTCGCTTTGGCCGGGCTGGATGGTCATGGGTGAGGACCGGACAAATGCTCCATCTGGCCGGGCAATGCGCGCGATTGGGCAAAGCTCACCCATGATCGATGCGAACCCCTGATCGAGTCGTGTTGCCCAAATCGAAACGCTCGACGACAAGGGCGCCCTTCCCCTGCTCCTCGGAGCCTTAGCCGATGTACCGGCGCCGCCCAACATCACGGCCGGGCTCGCGCTGTCCCGCTGCTCTGCGGCAGCCCCATATCTGCGCGCCAGAATGGCGCAGACCATGAGCCGGTCTGGTGAAAGAAGGTCGCAGGAGAAGTCCAGGGCGTCGTCCTTGAAGGCCTGCTCCAGCAGCCCGACATAGCGCTGGCCGGTCTTATGGCTAACGTCGATGGCGGCACCGAATTGAGAATAGTTGACCAACTGACCCGACTGCTCCCCCTTCCTCCTGCCCACCTTCCAACATCGGGCGGCTGGCAACCCGTTGCCGAAAACAGAGAGTGACGCAGCGATCTCGCCATTGTCCGGCCAGATTCGCTTGGTCCATGGCCCGTATCATTGCCGCGTGTGCGGCGCGCCTCTATGAACGAGGCTGCTTTCACAATTTATCCGAGACGAGAGGATCATGTCGACAGACCGCTTCCCGCTTTTGCAGGGGGATAATGACCGGACCGCCTTGATCGATGGTGAGCGCCGCGTGACTTATGGTGCGCTCAACGGCCTTGCGAACCGCCTTGCTACCGGATTGCTGGGCAGCAAGGAGGATCTGGAGGAGGAACGCATTGCCTTCTTCCTGCCCGCCAGCACCGACTATGTCGCGGTGATGCACGCCGTCTGGCGTGCAGGCGGAATCGCCGTTCCCCTCAATGTCGCCGCGACCGTTGCCGAACTGGATCATTACCTCCGTTGCGCGCGCGTGACCCGGCTCATCACCCAAAGTGAGCATCACGCCATGCTGGGCGAATTGTGCGCAAAACTGAGCATTCGTCTGTTACAGCCGGACGAACTCATGGCCGGTGAAGCAGGCGTCCTGCCGGATATTGCCGATGACCGCCGCGCGATGATGGTCTTCACCAGCGGAACCACCAGCAAGCCCAAGGGCGTGGTAACCACCCATGGCAACATCCGGGCGCAGATCACCGTGCTTCTAGACGCCTGGGGCTGGTCGGACAGCGACAAGATTCCCCTGTTCCTGCCGCTGCATCATGTCCATGGCATTATCAACGTACTGAGCTGCGCCCTTTGGGCGGGCGCGACGGTGCATCTCTTTCCTCGATTCGACGCACCCGCCATCGCCGCCCATGTCGCGGCGGGCGACTATTCGGTCTTCATGGCGGTGCCGACCATCTATGTGAAGCTGCTCGACCAGCTCGACCGCCTGGAAAAGGGTGAAGCGAAAAGCGTCTGCGACGGCTTTGCCGCCATGCGCCTGAACGTGTCCGGCTCAGCGGCCTGTCCGGTTCCATTGTTCGAGCAGTGGCGCGCGCGCACCGGCCAGGTGCTGCTCGAACGCTACGGCATGACCGAGATCGGCATGGCCCTGTCCAACCCCCTTCATGGCGAACGGCGGGCGGGGCATGTCGGCCAGCCCTTGCCGGGGGTCGAGGTGCGTCTCTACGGCGAGGATGAGCAACTCATCACCGAAGAAGGGCAACCAGGCGAGATCCGCGTCAAGGGAGCCAATGTTTTCCTCGAATATTGGGACAATGAACGGTCCACGCGGGAGAGCTTCCGCGACGGCTGGTTCTGCACCGGCGACATGGCGGTAATCGAACAGGGCTATTACCGGATCATGGGGCGGACCTCGATCGATATCATCAAGTCGGGCGGCTATAAATTGTCGGCGCTTGAAATCGAGGCGGTGTTGCTCGCCCATCCCGCTATCGCGGAGGTCGCCGTTATCGGGATCGACGATGCAACCTGGGGCGAAGTCGTGGCAGCCTTCATCGTGCCACGGTCGGGTCACAAGGCGGACCCCGAGGAGATCATTGGCTGGTCCGCGCAGCAATTGTCCGCCTACAAGATTCCGCGGCTCATCCGTTTCGTCGACAGCTTGCCCCGCAACGCCATGGGCAAGGTGACCAAGCCCGAGCTGAAGCCGCTGCTCAGCGCCGCTTCAGCGCAAGCTTTTTCGGATAGGCCGCCTTCATAATGGCGGCAATTGCGGGAAGTTAATCGGCAAGGGCTGGGACATTTTGCTCGGTCCGCTTCGGAGCATATAACCGGAAATAGCTGCCGACCGATCATCCAATATATTTCGTCCCCATGCGCAACGCCCTCAGCCCCTTCTGCTGCAAATTTTTCTTGCGGAAGCCCCCCTCCAGAAGTAATGACTTTTCATTATTTCACTGACAAGCGAATTGACCGCCAAGGTTGGGAGAGAGAATTTGATCCGGAATTCCCGTTGGACGACAGCCGCCGCAGTCGTGTCGTTGGGCCTCACGCTAGGTGGCGGGGCGGTTGTCCATGCCCGCGAAATCGGAACCCGGACGGCGTCGGTGCCCGTAAATCCTTTCCTGGCTCGTAGCGCCACGCCCATTTCGCACCGCAATTCCGCCCAACAAAACGCATCACGCATTCCTGGGCCGGCAGGCCCAACGGCAA
>NZ_DATEMB010000048.1:0-34736 GCF_035276005.1 Rhizorhapis sp. | reverse complement strand
GAGGCGATAGGCGGGCGAATGGGGGACAATCGCTGGATGGAAGATGCGCCGGGCGAGCGGGCAGGCGGGAACGAGCCGGTGCGGCGGCCGCCTCCCGCCAGCGCGGGCGCGCGGCTTATCGAAGCTGCGCGGCCGTGGGTGGCAAGGGGGGTAGCAAGGGCCATTGCCTTTGCAAGGACCCTTCCCGGGCGGGCAAGCGATCTTGCCGAACGGATCGACATGCCGCGCCGCATGGAACAATCGCGGCACTGGATAGCGGCGCAGGATTTTCCAGCAAAGGCGCGCAAGACCCAGGCGGGCATGGCCGGTCTGAGCCGGAAGCTTGGCTCAAAATCCCGGCAGGGCGCCAGCGCCGCCACGGCGAAGGCAGCGCCGATTCTGTTTGCTGCGGGCCGGAAAAGCCTGGCATTGGCAAGAGCCATCGGGCAAGCTGCTGCCGACCGGTCGGCATGGCTAACAAGGAAGCTTGGCGAGCGGAAGGCAGCGATCAGCGCGGCTGCAGCGGAAAAGGCGGCAGCGCTGCGGGTGCGAGAGGCCGAAGGTGAAGAGGAGGCGCCCGCCCCGGTGCCGTCGGAGCTGATGCGGCTGTTGAAGGAAGAAGGCGTTGCTGTCGATGGCATGGATGTGCGCGAGGCATTGCCCAAACCCGTCCGGTCATTGCCCCTGTCCGCCCAGGGGTCCCTGCCCCTGTTCGCCGATGATCCGCCGCCGTTCGAGACGCCAAGGGTTCAAGTCCAGGAGGATATAGTGCCGACGCCAACGCCGCCACCCGCACCTCCCCCGCCACCCCGGACTGAAGCAGGCGCACCAACCGGGAATATGGCGCAGTCGGCGCCATCCTCCTCCCAAAGGGCAGGGTTGAAGAGCTGGGGATCGGCGCTGTTCACCAGCAGGGCAACGGACCAAGGTCCCCTATACAAGAACAGGAAATTCCAGATGACGATTGGCGCGACCGCCTTTGTTGCAACTGCCGCAGCCGTAGCGCTCATGATGCAAGGCGGGGGCACTTCCTCTCCGGGCAACGCACAGGCGGTGGGCCAGATGGACCGGTCCCAGGTGGAGGGGATCGTCCGCGACTATATCCTCGCGCACCCGGAAATCATTCCGGAAGCCATGGAGCGGTTGCAGTCGAAACGGACGGCCTCGATCGTTGCCCAGCACCGTTCGCAGCTTGAGACACCCTTTGCCGGCGGATGGGAGGGCGCACGCGACGGCGACGTCGTGCTGGTGGAGTTTTTCGACTATGCCTGCGGCTATTGCCGGGCCAGCCTGCCCGATATCGACCGGCTGCTGGCGGAGGACAAGAAGCTGAAGGTCGTCTATCGCGAGCTGCCGATCCTCAGCGAGGAGAGCAATGAGGCTGCCAAGGCGAGCCTTTATGCAGCCAAGCAGGGCCAATATGGCGCTTTTCACCGCGCGCTCTATGCCGCAGGACGTCCTTCAAAGGAAGGCGTCGACGCGGCGGCGAAGAAAGCAGGCTTCGATCCCGCCGCGCTGAAAGCCGCGACCAACGCGCCGGATATCAGCGCGGAAATTGAAAACAACATACGTCTTGCCCAAGCCCTGCAGGCAACGGGCACGCCAACCTGGGTCGTGGGCGATCAGGTCCTGTCCGGCGCGGTCGGCTATGAAGCGCTCAAGGAAGCCATCGCCAGGGCACGGCTGGCACGGCAGTAATCCGCCGCAGCCGGGATTTTGATCGACCCAGGCCAGGCCACGTTCTACACCACTTCCCTCTCGCCAACCTCTCGGAACACAACACCTGCGCAGGGACGACGATGGTCTTGAAGACAACGGCCTTATCAAAAATTCACGCAGAGGCGCCGAGGACGCCGAGGCGTTAATCCGCCTTCGGCCATTCACCCCGTCGTCCCTGCGCGGGCAGGGACCCCGCTGCCTTATCTGCAGTCCCTTTGAAGGGCTTCGATAAGCTCAGCCCGAACGGGAATTTTACCCTCGTTCTCAGCGGGCGATCCCGCCTGCTGCGAGCACTGCCAGCGTTACCAGTTCCGAAGCGCTTGAGCTCATGGTGGCGATCTGGACGGGTTTTTCCATGCCCACCAGCATCGGGCCGATGATCGCATCGCCACCCAGTTCGCGCAGCAGCTTGGCCGAGAGATTGGCCGATTGCAGTCCCGGCATGATCAGCACATTGGCGGGCGCAGACAGGCGGCTGAACGGATATTTCTGCATGACCTTCGGGTTGAGCGCCGCATCGGGAGCCATTTCGCCTTCATATTCGAAACTGGCGCCACGCTCGTCGAGCAGGGCAACCGCATCGCGGATATTGTTGAGCCATTGCCCCGGAGGATTTCCGAAGGTCGAGTAGGAAAGGAAGGCGACGCGCGGTTCATGGCCCATGCGGCGGGCAACCGCTGCCGTGCCTTCAGCGATGTCGGCCAACTCCTCGGCGCTTGGCCGTTCGTGGACAGTGGTGTCGGCCATGAAAACCGTGTGAGACTGGCCCACCAGCACATGGATGCCAAAGGAGGTCTGGCCCTCCCGCGGGTCGAGCACCTTGCGGATTTCCCGCATGGATTGCGAATAGGTGCGGGTCACGCCGGTGATCATCGCGTCCGCTTCGCCAAGCTTCAGCATCAGGGCGCCGAAGATGTTGCGGTCGCGATTGACCATGCGCTCGCAATCCCGGCGAAGGTAACCGCGCCGCTGGAGCCGGTCGTAGAGCATGTCCACCATCGTGGGCACCAGCGGCGAGTTGACGCTGTTGTGCACCTCAAAGCTCTGCGGATCGGCGACGCCCAAGGCCGCGAGACGGTCATAAACATCGTTGCGGCCCACGAGCACGGGGATTCCATAGCCGCCGTCGCGGAACTGAATGGCGGCGCGAAGCACGACCTCTTCCTCTGCTTCGGCGAAAACCACGCGCTTGGGTTCGGCACGTGCGCCGTCATAGGCCAGGGTCAGCACAGATGTGGTGGGGTTGAGGCGGGCTTTGAGGCTTTGACGATAAGCCGTCATGTCCTCGATGCGTTTTTGCGCGACGCCGCTCTCCATCGCCGCCTTGGCGACGGCAACCGGAACCACTTCCATAAGGCGCGGGTCGAACGGCGCGGGAATGATATAATCGGGGCCGAAGCTGTGCGACAGGCCGCCATAGGCAGTCGCCACTTCTTCAGGCACCTGCTGCCTGGCGAGATCCGCAATGGCCTGAGCCGCCGCGATCTTCATCTCCTCGTTGATCGTCGTCGCCCGAACGTCGAGGGCGCCCCGGAAAATGAAGGGGAAACCAAGGACATTGTTCACCTGGTTGGGATAATCCGAGCGGCCCGTCGCAATGATGGCGTCCGGGCGCGCCGCTTTCGCATCAGGCGGAGAGATTTCGGGATCGGGATTGGCCATGGCGAAGATGATGGGCTTTGGCGCCATGTCCTTCACCATGTCGGGCTTGAGCGCCCCCGCGGCGGAAAGACCGAGGAAAATGTCGGCACCCTTGAGCGCCTCATCCAGCGAGCGCGCTTCCGTGCGGGCGGCGTGGGCCGATTTCCACTGGTCCATGCCCTCCGTGCGGCCCTGGTAGATGACGCCCTTGCGGTCGCACATGATGACATTGTCATGACGGACGCCCATTGCCTTAATGAGTTCCGTGCAGGCAATCGCGGCCGCGCCCGCACCGTTGACGACGACCTTCACGTCCTGAAGGTCCCGGCCGGTAAGATAGCATGCGTTGATCACGCCCGCCGCAGTGATGATCGCGGTGCCATGCTGGTCGTCATGGAAGACCGGGATGTTCATCCGCTCGCGAAGCGTCTGTTCGATCACGAAGCATTCAGGCGCCTTGATGTCCTCCAGATTGATGCCCCCAAAGCTGGGTTCGAGCAGTTCGACGGCATTTATGAAGGCGTCGACATCCTCCGTCTTCAGCTCAAGGTCGATGGAATCGACATCGGCGAAGCGCTTGAAGAGCACCGCCTTGCCCTCCATCACTGGCTTTGATGCCAGCGCGCCAAGATTGCCGAGGCCCAGAATGGCCGTGCCGTTGGAGATCACCGCGACCAGATTGCCCTTGGCGGTATAGTCATAGGCGGTGCTGGGGTCGTCCGCTATGGCGCGGACAGGAACGGCGACGCCGGGGGAATAAGCAAGGCTCAGGTCGCGCTGCGTCGCCATCGGCTTGGACGCCACAATCTCGATCTTTCCCGGCCGCCCATGTGAGTGGAACAACAGCGCCTCGCGCTCGGAAAATTCGACATTGGCCTTGTCGCTCATTCGGGGGATCCTTGGTTCTCTGTCTGCGGATGAAAGCTCATTTGCCGTAAGATCGAAACGGGCCGAGGACAAGCCGTTTGGCAGAATTGCTTGGCTCTTTTTTATCGATGGAAGCTCGGCTATCGCATGGGGCACGATGAACAAAGCCACCCATCCCGTCAGCGACGGAACGCCCCCCGCGAACATGACTCCGATGATGGCGCAATATTTTGAGTTGAAGGCAGAGGCGGGGGATTGCCTGCTCTTCTACCGGATGGGCGACTTTTTCGAGCTATTCTTCGAGGATGCAAGGGCCGCGGCGGCGACGCTCGACATCGCGCTCACCTCTCGCGGCGAGCATGGCGGGCAGCCCGTGCCCATGTGCGGCGTTCCGGTGCATGCGGCGGAAAATTATCTGGCACGCCTCATCCGGGCGGGACATCGCGTAGCCATTGCCGAGCAGACCGAAACCCCCGCGCAGGCAAAGGCGCGGGGCAGCAAGGCGCTGGTCGGGCGCGCGATCGTCCGCTTCGTGACGGCTGGCACGCTGACCGAGGACAGCCTGCTGGATTCGCGCAGCGACAATATGCTGGTGGCGATCGGCGGAGCGGGAGGAGCGCTGGCGCTCGCGGCAGCGGACATCTCCACCGGCCGGTTTGAAACGCTTTGCGTGCCGGAAGACGCCTTGCAGGCGGAGCTTGCGCGCCTCAGGGCTTCGGAAATCGTGGTGGCGGACGATCTGGAACTCGACGTTGCCGAGGCGCATGATTTTGCCCGTGCCGCCTTTGACAGCGTCAGGGCGGAAGCGCGGCTAACGAAAACATTCGGTGTCGCAACGCTGGATGGTTTCGGACAGTTTTCCCGCGCCGAGCTCGCCGCGATGGGCGGGCTGATCGCCTATCTCGACCATGCCGGCAAGGGGAAGCTGCCCTTTCTGCAGCCGCCGGTGCAGCGCCATCAGGGCATGCACCTGATGATCGACGCGGCGACGCGGGAAAGCCTGGAAATCACCCAAACCATGTCGGGCGTGCGGGCGGGAAGCCTGCTGGGTACGATCGACCGGACGGTGACTGGAGCGGGCGCTCGCCTGCTGGGCGCAGATATTTCTGCCCCTTTGATGGACCGGCAGGCCATCGAACAGCGGCTGGCGCTGGTGCAATGGTTCCATGACGACAGCACCATGCGCAACCATGCGCGGGGCGCTTTGAAGGCGCTGCCGGACATCGGCAGGGCGCTGGGCCGCATCGCCATCGACCGGGGAAGCCCGCGCGATCTGGGGCAGCTCCGCGATGGCCTTAATGAAGCGCGCCTGCTGCGCGAACGGCTGGGGCGCCTGGCGGATGTGCCGCAGCTTTTGGCTGCGTTGCTGCCGGAACTGGATGGGCATGGAGCGCTGGTCGATCTGCTGACGCGGGCGCTGGTGCCAAGCCCGCCCACTGAAACAGGGCAGGGCGGCTATATCGCCGACGGCTATGATGCGGCACTCGACGATCTGCGCCGCATGGCAGGCGATGGGCGGCGGGCAATCGCCGCGCTGGAGGCCAAATACCGCACCCAGACCGGCATTGCGTCCCTCAAGATCCGCCACAATGCCGTGCTTGGCTATCATGTCGAGGTGCCCGCGCGGCATGGTGATGCGCTGATGGCGGAGGGAAGCGGATTTACTCACCGCCAGACGCTGGCCGGCGCCGTCCGCTTCAACTCCCCCGACCTTCATGAGGAGGCGATGCGGGTCGCGCAGGCGGGCGCGCATGCCCTGGCCGCCGAAGCGGCGCATCTGGAGGAACTCATAGAGGCAGTGCTGGCGCGCACGACCGGGATTTCGCGTGCCGCCGATGCGCTTGCGCGGATCGACGTCAGCGCCGCGCTCGCCGAACGGGCGGCGGAGGGCGGCTGGTGCCGGCCCCATTTTGAGGAAGGACTTTGCCTCGACATTCAGGGCGGAAGGCATCCGGTCGTGGAAGCCGCTCTTGCAAAGGATGGCGCACCCTTTGTGGCCAATGACTGCTGCCTGGAGGAAAAGAGCCGTCTCTGGCTGGTGACGGGTCCCAATATGGGCGGCAAGTCCACCTTCCTGCGGCAGAATGCGCTGATCGTCATTCTGGCGCAAGCGGGGAGCTTCGTGCCCGCCTCTTCCGCCCGATTGAGTCTGGTGGACCGTCTTTTCAGCCGCGTTGGCGCTTCCGACAATCTGGCGCGCGGGCGGTCGACCTTCATGGTGGAAATGGTCGAAACCGCCGCCATCCTGTCACAGGCCACCGAGCATAGTTTCGTGATCCTGGACGAGGTGGGGCGAGGCACGTCGACCTATGACGGCCTTGCGCTCGCCTGGGCGGTCGTGGAGGCAGTGCATGAAGTCAACCGCTGCCGCTGCCTGTTTGCGACGCACTATCATGAGCTGACGCGCCTTGCCGAAAAACTCGACGCCCTCTCGCTCCACCATGTCCGCGCGCGGGAATGGAAGGGCGACCTTGTCCTGTTGCATGAAGTGGCGGAGGGCCCCGCCGACCGGAGCTATGGCCTCGCCGTGGCGCGGCTTGCGGGTTTGCCGCAAAGCGTGCTGGCACGCGCCAAGGACGTGCTCGCGCGGCTTGAGGAGGGCAAGGCGAAGACAGGCGGGATCGCGGCGGGGCTCGACGACCTGCCGCTGTTCGCGGCGGTGGCCGAGCGGAAGGAAAGCAGGAAGGATGGCTTGCGCGAGGCTTTGGGCGCGATCGACGCAGACGCGCTGTCGCCTCGCGATGCGCTGGACCTCATATACCGGCTGAAGCAACTGGCGGAGGCGGATGGGAGTGACTAGATATCAAAGGACCCATTGATTACGCGCTGGAAATAATATCAAGTCCGCTCGGGCTGAGCCTGTCGAAGCCCGGTTCTTTCAAGAGAAAAGCCTTTCGGTACGCCCAGCGAACGGCACGTCAGGAAACAGCATAGCTTCAACCGGCCACATTCACCGACAGGAACAGCGAACCACCCATGGCAACCCACTCCGACAGCATAACGGGCCGGCGCGCCATCATCGACCGCCGGACAATTGCCGACGACCTGGCCGCGATCGCCGGCGAGCATCAGGGCGACAGCATGAAGCTGCGCCAGGCAATCGTCGTGCGCCTGAGAGACACGCTCGCCACCGGCCGCGCCGAAGTTGCCCGGCGCTTGTCGATCCACCCCTCGCGCGGCCGTGAAGCCGCAGCGGCCCAGGCTTTCCTGATCGACCAGCTCATCCGCCTGCTTTACGATGCGACGGTCCTTCATCTCTATCCCAACAGCAACCCGACCGCTGCCGAGAGGATCGCGGTGATGGCGGTAGGCGGCTATGGCCGGGGAGAAATGGCGCCGCACAGCGATGTCGATATCGCCTTCATAACCCCCTACAAGCCCACTGGATGGACCGAGCAGGTCATCGAATCCATGCTCTATTCGCTCTGGGACCTGCGCCTGAAGGTCGGCCACTCCAGCCGTTCGGTCGACGAGTCCATACGCATGGCGAAGGAGGACCTCACGATCCGCACCGCGCTGCTCGAAGGGCGCTATATCTGGGGCGACCAGCAACTCTATGGCGAGGCCGCAGCGCGCTTCGACAAGGAAGTGGTGAAGGACACGGCCCGCAGCTTCATCGCCGAAAAGCTCGCCGAAAGGGACGAGCGGCACAAGCGGATGGGTGACAGCCGCTATCTAGTGGAACCCAATGTGAAGGAGGGCAAGGGCGGCCTTCGCGACCTGCACACGCTCTTCTGGATCGGCAAATATGTGCACCGCGTGCGGTCCGTTGCCGATCTGGTGGAGGCAGGGCTGCTGACGCCCAAGGAATTGCGCCAGTTCCAGCGTGCGGAAAATTTCCTCTGGGCCGTCCGCTGCCATTTGCACAGCATCACTGGCCGGGCGGAGGACCGGCTGACCTTCGATCTTCAAAAGGAAATCGCCACCCGCATGCGCTTTGCCGAGCGGCAAGGGAAGTCCGCCGTAGAGCGTTTCATGCAATATTATTTCTTGAACGCGAAGATGGTCGGTGACCTGACTGGTGTGTTCCTGGCGCATCTCGATGACGCCTTCGCGGCGCGCGGGCGGCGCTTCCTGCCCAGCATCACCCGGCGTCCCAAGAAACTTAACGGATTCAAGCTCGACCGGGGACGGCTTGCCCTGCCCTATGACGCGTTTTTCGCCGAAGACCCGGTAAGGATGATCGAGATCTTCGCGCTTGCCGACCGGCATGATCTGGAGGTCCATCCGCTCGCCATGCGGGCGGCAGGGCGCGATGCCAATTTGATCGACAATCGCATCCGTCGCGATTCGCGCGCCAACGCCCTCTTCATGGAGGTGCTGACCTCGCCCCGGAACCCTGAAAAGGTTTTGCGCTGGATGAACGAGGTTACGATCTTCGGCCGCTTCATTCCCGACTTCGGCCGTGTCGTGGCGCAGATGCAGTTCGACATGTACCACCACTATACGGTCGACGAACATACGATCCGCGCCGTTGGTCTGCTCTCGCAGATCGAGAGCGGAGCGTTTCGGGAGGATCATCCGTTATCGACGGCCATCATGCAGAAGCTCGTTTCGCGCCGCGTGGTTTATGTCGCGGTGCTGCTGCATGACATCGCCAAGGGCCGGGGCGGCGATCACAGTGTCATGGGCGCGGACATAGCGCTTGAACTGTGCCCCCGGCTGGGCCTTACGCAGGCGGAGACGGACACCGTATCCTGGCTGGTGCGCTATCACCTGCTGATGTCGGCGACCGCCTTCAAGCGCGACTTGTCGGACTTCAAGACGATCCTGGACTTTACCGACATCGTGCAAAGCCCGG
Source organism: Rhizorhapis sp. (assembly GCF_035276005.1). Classification (NCBI taxonomy): domain Bacteria; kingdom Pseudomonadati; phylum Pseudomonadota; class Alphaproteobacteria; order Sphingomonadales; family Sphingomonadaceae; genus Rhizorhapis; species Rhizorhapis sp. The sequence continues at coordinate 25,729 of NZ_DATEMB010000048.1, read as the reverse complement.
AGCGTCTTCGCCTGCTGCTGGTGCTGACGGTGGTGGACATCCGCGCTGTGGGGCCCGGCGTCTGGAATAGCTGGAAGCGCCAGCTACTCTCGGACCTTTATGAACTGGCGGAGGAGGTGCTTCGCCTCGGCCACAAGCAAAAGGGGCGCAAGGAACGCATCGACGCAAAGCAGCACCGCCTGCAGGAGGCGCTCGGCCTGGCCCAGAAGGAGTTTGCCGCCCTTCGCAAGCGCTTCCCGGAATCCTACTGGATCGCAGAACCGCACGACATATTGGTGCAGAATGCGCAGCACATCCTGAGCGCCGGAAAGAAGCCGCTCTCCATTGCAGCGGAAGTCTACCCCGACAGGGGCGCAACGCTGGTGACCGTCTATGCGTCGGACCATCCGGGCCTCTTCTACCGTGTTGCGGGCGCCATTCACCTGGCCGGCGGAAACATCATCGATGCGCGCATCCATACGATGCGCGATGGCATGGCCATTGACAATTTCCTGGTCCAGGACCCGTTCGGCGGGCCGTTCGACCGTTCGGACCAGCTTGCCCGGCTCAAGACAGCCATTGAGGAAGCGCTTGCAAACCGCCACAAGCTCACCACGAGACTGGAAGCAAAGCCGCTGTCCCGCACGAGGGCGGAGGCTTTCCATATTGTTCCCAATGTCCTTATCGACAACAAGGCGTCCAACCGCTTCACCGTCGTCGAGGTGAATGCCCGCGACCGCCCGGCGCTGCTCTACAGCCTCGCCTACGCCCTGTTCCAGTCGAAGGTCACGATTCATTCGGCCCATGTCGCCACCTATGGCGAGCGGGCGGTCGACACTTTCTACATCACCGACCTGCTCGGCGGTAAGCTGGAGAGCAAGCAGCGGATCGCGACGCTGGAAAAGCGGCTGCTGGAAGCCGCAGGAGCGGTGGTAGAGGAACGTGTGCCGGAAATGGCGTAAACTTCTTCCCCTCCCGTTTACGGGAGGGGTGATTTCTCAACGCCGCTCCGAAAACAGGCCGCGCACCAAGGGCTGCATCCTGGCGTCGAACTTTGCCAGCGTCACATGGTTATCGGCGGTCTCGAAATGCGTGACCAGGTCCCGCCCATTCCACCAGTGAAAGGCAAAGCCCGGAGGATCGGCCACGATCATTGCCCTGCCATCGGGCGCGTCGGGATCTATCGGACGCAGATCCAGCGCCAATTGGGGAGCCGTTGATGGGCAGACGGCCAAGGTCGTGCCGCTCCATTGGGTGACCATTGGCCGATGCAGATGGCCGCACAGGACAGCCCTCACCTGACCCCGTCCCGCCAGCGCCGAAGCCACGCGGCGGACCCAAGGCTCTTCGGGATGGATATCCATCCATTGAATGCCGGCTTCAAAGGGCGGATGGTGCATCACCAGGATGACGGGCTTTTCCACCTGCTCATCGAGCCGTTCGGTCAGCCAGCGGGCGCGGGTGTCGCAGAAGGCGCCGCCATGCCGTCCTTCCTCCAGCGTGTCGAGCACGATCAGCCGCAGTGGCCCCAGATCGACCTCATATTGGGCGAAGCCATCGGCAGTGGGAATTTCGGGAAACTGCTGGAGGAAATTTGTGCGGTCGTCATGATTGCCCAGGCAAGGCCAGACCGGGAAGGGGCAAATGCCGAGCGCTTCCTTGAGCTGCCGGTAGCTTTCGGGATCGCCCTTGTCCGCCAGATCGCCGGTCGCCAGCAACAGGTCGGGACGATTGGGACCCTGGCACAGGACATTGAGGACCTGGTCCAGCCTTTGCCGGTTGAGCTCGCCCGGATTATCCGGATCGAACCCCAGATGGACGTCGGTGATCTGAGCGATCAGCAATGCAACCCCCTGTCATTTCTCGCGGCCCTGCACGTCCGGCGGCGCAGAATTCATTGCCGTCCTGGATGCCGTGACTCGCCGCCTTGTCACCCAAGGTGCGCGCTCATCGGCATGATAGCTGTGACATAGAGCACAGCCCGAAGGAATATCCGCCTTTGCTTCCGGCCCGCCATGACAGGTGCGGCAGGTCGCAATGCCGGGCAGCATCACATCGTTCGAACGCATGGACTTGCCCGCGGCATGACAGCTTTCGCACCTTTCCGTCCTGTGCGCGTCATGGTCGAACCAGCCCTTCTGCATATAACGCATCGTCTGGTGTACCGGCAGCACCCGCCAAGCATCGGATCCCGCGACAGCAGGCGGGGAAACGACATGGCAGTCATAGCAGGCCCCGCCCTTTGAAAAGACAGCGCGGATCGCCTGGTCCGCGCCCGATGGCCGCGCAGCCGCCGCGCCGAAATAGGCATGATACATCCGCCCCTGCGCATATTGCCCCGGCCGCCGCCGCGCCATGCCGCCAAGGCTCACCGGCCTCGCCGGACCTGTGGAGCGGTAATAGGCGCGCAGGTCAGCGATCACCTGTTCGGGCTCGCCATGGCGGAGCGTCCGCACGGTGCCGCCAATCTCCTCAAAGGCGAGGCTGTGGCACATGGCGCAGTCCTTCTCCATGTTTACCGGCTCAAAACGGGTGCCATCGGCGGTCGGCGTGTGGCAGTCGTTGCAGGCAAGGGCGTCGCCAAAGCCCTGCTGGCGCTTCATCGTCTGGGCCATGCGCGCGACGCCCCCGCCGCGTGAAAGGTGAAGGGCGTGCGGGAATTTAAGGCCGCTCTCCTCGGTCGGGTTCCTCGCCAGCGAAATACGGCCGAACCGCGGCTGAGCGCCCGGCACGATCATGATCGCCGGGCGGAATTCGGGATGGGCCGTTCCGAAATCGGTGGCGTCCTCGATCTTTGCATCGGTCAGGCGCCCGGCAAGGCCGTCATGGCAATTGGTGCAGAATTTGTCGGCAGTGGGCTGCATCGGCCCCGCGCCCTCATGTTCGCTGTGGCAATCGACGCAGCGCCCCTCCGGCCGGTTGAAGGCATGGGCGACATTGGTCAGCAATTGCCCGCCAAGCCCCTGATGCCCCTTGGCGGCGAGCAGCCGGGCCGGTTCAGCATGATCGTGCACATCCTTGTGGCAAGCGATACAGGCGCTGTCGCGCACCGCGACGAAAGACTTTGTGTGACAGGCCTGGCAATCCCCCTCCAGCGATGTGTGCGCCAGCGACAGGGGACCGCTCGACCAGCTCTGATCCGCATGGAAGCGGTTCGGGCGCTGCTTGACGTCCTTGTAGCTGGCATAGGTCCAGATAGGCACGGCCAGAAAGGCGATCAGCACGAGGACGGCAAAGCCCCAGGCGCTCAACCGTTTGCCGGGCAGCTTGCCGCGCAGTGAAAAGGCCTTGGCTTCGTCCTTTTCCTCCGACGCATCGGACAGCGCCTCGACCCGCTCGACGGCAATGGTGACCTTGCCCCCTTCCTGTCCGACAGTGAGCCGGTGGCCGCCAAAGCGCAGTTCGGCGCCCTTTGCCGTGTCGATGTCGGCGCGCTCGGCGGACCGGCCGTCCAGATCGAAAGGAAGCCCGCCGGTCGCCATGACGGCGATCCGGCGACCATCCCTGATCTCGATCCGCGCATGCCGGGGCGCGACGGCAAGGTCGGGCAGGTGGATGTCATTTTCCGCGGCCCGGCCCACGGTGATGCCGCCGCTCGCGATCTCCGCCGGCCGCACGATCTGGCGCCCGTCCGCAGTGTAAGAAATATTCCTGATGAGGAAGGTCATTCTATGGCCTCACCAGTAAAAGAAAACGCTGATAATATGGGCGGATAGCGCGGCAATCAGCGCGAAGGTCGCCGGCACATGGACATAGAGCCACACTTCCAGCAAGGCGCGGAGCTGCAGATGCCGCCGCAGCCGCGCAAGCATCGCCTCCTTGCGTTCCAAGAGCGCGTCGACCCGTTCCAGCGGATCATTGCCTGTGTCGGGCCGATCGCCCGTCAGCAGCCGGATACCACCCTGGGCGCGGCGGGTGGCGCAATGGGGATAGTTTCCCGACAGGCGCCGCATGATCCCACCGCCGAAGGGATCCTCATCAAGGGCCGCCTGCACAAGCTCCGCCTGCGCATGAGGCAAGGGCTGAGCGGCGTCGTGAAGCTGCCGGTCGATGGCGCGGATCGCATCCAGCATCTGCGTCTGCGTCATTTCCTCGCGGTTGCTGCTGAGCGCGGCTGGCAGGGTCGCATAGACGAAGATGCCGAAGATGCCGGACAGGATCACCAGCATCATCAGCGCATAGGCAAGGGTGTGGACGTTCCAGCCAAATTGGAATCCGGCATGCAGCGTGCCAATGACGACAAGGCTGAGACCTAGATAGACATGGGCCGAGGTCCAGCCCTTCAATGACCAGCGGCCCGGTGTCATAGCGCGCTTGCGGACGCCCAATATGGTCAGCCAGAGGATCAGCAGCGCGCCGATGGTGCCCAGCGTATAGCCATACCAGCTCCCGCCATTATGGCGCGGCTCCACATCGACGAGGGCATAGCCAAGGACGGCAACAGCGCTGATCGCTGCAGCGATCTTCAGCCAACGGAAGTTACGGTGGCGCAGGAAGCTGTCATGCAGCGTCTCGCCCTTGGCGCGGCGGGGTGAAGCGCGGGTGGCCATCAGAGGATTGTCTCTTCCTTCAGAAGATCGTCACCCTCGCGAAGGCGGGGATCCATCTCCGGCCCCGAAGCCGCGATCGGGGGCTTGGAGTCCCGCCTTCGCGGGAATGACGAAAATGGCTTTCCGATACTGGAGCATCCCATCACGCCTGTTCCCTTTCAAGCCGGGAGACGCTCAGAAAATCCTCAGGCGACACCCGGATCGCAGCTCCGGTGGGACAGGCGCGGACGCAGGCAGGGCCACCCTCTATGCCCGAACACATGTCGCATTTGATCGCCTTTTTCGGCGGCTCCATTCCGGGCACTTTGTTGGCATAGCGCCATTTTTTCGACGGTTCCCCCGGCCCAGGCCCCAGCCCCAGGAAAAGCCAACTGAGCAGCCCCGGCTTTGGCGGCGGCACGCTGTCCATGCGGATCACGCCATAAGGGCAGTTGCGCTGGCAATTGCCGCAGCCGATGCAGGTCTCGTCGATGAAAACCTCTCCATCGGGCCCGCGGTGAATGGCGTCGGGCGGACAGTCGGCCATGCAATGCGGATGCTCGCAATGGCGGCAGCTTGTGGGGACATGCAGATGGGCATAGGTGCGCCCGGCTTCCCGGTCGAGGCGGGACAGGCCATCATGACTGTCGGCGCACGCCTTTTCGCAATTATCGCAGCCGACGCAGAGATTCTCGTCGATGAGGAGAACGTCGGTCGCCTCGCCAATGCCGTTGTCGACCAGGAATTTGGCCGTGGCGGAGTACATGTCGACCACGCCCGAAAAGCTGTCCTTGCGGCTTTCGACAAAGGCATTGATGTCCTGCCGCGCCGCCATGTCGCGGCGGGCACGTTCCAGCAGGGCGGGCTTCTTTTCCATCAGGCGGCGAAAGGCCGCGCCCTGCAGCTTGATGACTTCGGACTTGATCGCGGCCTTCACCGTCGCGCTGCGCTTGCCGCCCGCGATCAGCGCCATCTCCCCCACATAGGAGCCAGCGGGGAGATAGGAGAGGAAGACGGGCTTTCCGCCGACATTCTTCTCCACGACCATGGAGCCCTGGCGGATGACGAAAATGTCGTCCCCCTCCTCGCCCTCAGTGATGATCGGCTGGCCTGCGCGAACGGACAGGATCTCGGAGCTGTCCAGCACCTCCTGCACATCCGCCGAGGCAAGGCCAGCGCCGAACATCTGGAGCAATTGCCGCTCCGTGGAAATGCGCGTCACCGCCCGCTTGGCAGCCGGCACCGAAGCCATGAGTTTCAAGGCAGCCGTGCGCGACACCTCAACCAGCAAACATTCCCCGGCGGCGCGCACCGTTGCGCCCCGGCGGCGGCCGGAGATAAGCCCGACCTCGCCGAATATCGAACCTGTTTCGATGGGAACGGTGATGCTGGGATCGTCCTTGTTCACCTCCACCAGCACCGATCCGTCGGCAATGCCGAAGAGCGAGGATCCGGCATCCAGCCGCTCGAATACGACCTCACCCCCCTCATAGGAGCGGACCTCCGAATCCAGCATGAACTCGCGCATCTGAAGCGGCGAAAGCTCGTTCAATATGCTCACATTGGCGCGGAGATATTCCAGCCATTGCTCGACGCTCCGCCGCTGCGGCAGCCGGGCGAACTTGGCCTCCAATATCGGTTCGTCGGCGGGCTTGAGTGATCTGTTGCCATTGATGAACTCGACGACATCATAGCCCTGGTTCATGCAGTGCTTGATGAGCGGATAGCCCGCAAGCGCACCGATGACGAATATCCCCGGCTCCGTCGTTTCGAACACCGGCGACAATTTGGGGAAAGCCTCCCGGTCGGCGCTGGTGAATTCGATGCCGCAGCTTTCGACAAAGGCGCGCGGTGCGGCAGAGCCCATGCGGGCAATCACCCGGTCGCAGCGAATGCTCTCCTGTCCGTCGCGCGTGTCCAGCACCAGCTCGCCGGGCCGCACCTCGGCTGGCGAGGTTTCCGTCCGCACCATGACGCGGCCATTGTCCCGCGCTTCCATCAACAGCTTGACGTTCGCGCTCTTGGCGCGGGCGAAGTCGGCACCGCGATTGAGAATGGTGACGATATTGCGCTGCGCCGGATCGGCGGCGAGGCCCAGCGCGTTCTCAATCCCTGCGTCGCCCGAGCCAATGACGGTGATGTGCTCGTCAATATATTCGCCCGGATCGTCGAGCTGATATTGCACATGCGGCAGGCCGCCGCCGGGGCAGCGGAGCAGGTTCGGATTGCCCTGCGTCCCGATCGCCAGGACGACCGTTTCCGCCTCTATGACCTGCCCTGCGGTGGTGGTGAGCGTGAAAGCGCCCTTCTGGCCCGCAATGCCCTTCACTTCGGCATTATAGGCGACATTGATCTTCTGCGCCGCCGCCTGATCGTTCCAGGTGCCAAGCACCGCTTCCCGCTTGCCCGCCTCGAAATCAAGATCGGAGCGAAGGACAAGCTGGCTTGGCGTCGCCATGACATGCTTGCCCTTTTGATATTTGTAGATGGTGTCGGAAAGATGATCGGTCTTTTCCAGCAGGATGTGGGACAGTCCGAGCTGCGCCGCCCGTCCTGCGGCGCTCAGCCCGGCCGGTCCGGAGCCGATAATGGCGATCCTGTACCGCTGACTCACATACCCCCCTTGTGCCAGCGCGTGTCCCGCCGGCTGGCTGTTGCCTAAATCACATGCTGGCCCTAGGGGCAATCTATCATTTCAAAAGCTTGAGGCTAGTCAGATCACGCGCAGCGGAAGGCATCGGCAGGTGGGCACTCGAAAATTGGCGCGGTTCATGTTGGCCGGAGCGGCTGTGATCGCCGCCGGCTCAATCGGCTATAGCCTCACCAGGGAGAAAGCCCCTGCTCCCGAAGAGCGGGCGGCAGACACCAGCCCCGACCGGCCGCGCGACATCGCCGGCCTTGAAAGCTGGCTCAAGGACAATTCCACGGACGTCGAAAGCTGGCAGGCGCTCGGCTGGGCCTATTTCGATGCGGGGCGCTATGAAGATGCCGTGCGCGCCTATCGCCGCGCGACCGCTCTGGCCCCCGCACAGGCTGTGCTCTGGTCCTCGCTCGGTGAAGCGATCGTCATGGCGAGCGAACATGACCCTATGCCGCCCGATGCCGTGAAGACCTTTGAAACGGCGATCGCGAGGGACAAGGCCGATCCCAGGGCCCGCTATTTCCTTGCGGTCCGAAAGGATTTGCAGGGGGATCATCAGGGTGCGATCGATGAGTGGTTTGCGTTGCTCGCGGATACGCCGCCCGGTGCGCCCTGGGAGGCAGACCTGCGGCGCACCATCTCTCAGGTGGGCAGGATCCACAAGATCGCGGTCGAAGAGCGGCTGGCGTCCACGCAGCCCGCCGCTCACCCCGCCTCCATCGCCACCGCCGCCATTCCGGGACCCACGCGCGAACAGATGCAGGCCGCATCCTCCCTGCCGCCGTCGCAGCAGCAGGATATGGTGCGCGGAATGGTCGAGGGGCTTGAAGACAAGCTGAAGGCCGACCCCGCCGATGTGAATGGCTGGATCATGCTGATGCGCAGCCGGATGACCTTGGGCGAAACCGCCAAGGCAAGCGCCGCCTATAAGAGCGCGGTCGCGGCCAATCCGTCGCAGTCCGTCCGCCTCAAGGATGCAGGCCGGACCTTGGGGATACCGGGGGCGTAACTGCCGCTTTTTACCATCTCTATCATGACAATCATCCGATACTGAACACGAAGGCAGGGGCGACGCCTTCTGGAAGCCCGGGCGGCCAGGATTGCCCGCGGCCAAACAAAAAAAGGGCGGCCCCAACGGAGCCGCCCTTCCTGTTTCCAACTCCCGCGAGGGAGAGGGAATTACTTCAGCTCGACGGTCGCGCCGGCTTCTTCGAGCTGCTTCTTCAGCTTCTCGGCTTCGTCCTTGCTGACGCCTTCCTTCACGGCCTTCGGAGCGCCTTCGACCAGCGCCTTGGCTTCGGTGAGACCCAGGCTGGTGATCGCGCGGACTTCCTTGATCACGTTGATCTTCTTGCCACCGTCGTTGACGAGAACGACGTCGAACTCGGTCTTCTCTTCAGCAGCCGGAGCAGCGGCGCCACCACCGGCAGGAGCCGCAACCGCAACCGCGGCGGCGGCGGAAACGCCCCACTTTTCTTCCAGAGCCTTGGACAGTTCAGCGGCTTCCAGAACGGTGAGTTCAGAGAGCTGTTCGACGAGTGCGTTAATGTCTGCCATTTTAATAATCTCCAATTCTAGGCGGGGCATGCGCCCCTTAAATCAAGGGTTGAAATCAAACTAAGGTCAGGCTGCGTCCTTGGTCGCATAAGCGTTGAAGACGCGTGCAAGTTGTGCCGCCGGAGCCTGAGCGATCTGGGCCAGCTTGGTTGCCGGAGCCTGTACCAGGCCGACAATCTTGGCGCGCAGTTCGTCAAGCGAGGGCAGCGAGGCCAGAGCCTTCACGCCTTCCGCATCCAGAAGGGTGTCGCCCATCGCGCCGCCGACAATTTCAAGCTTGTCGGTGGTCTTCGCGAAATCGACCGCTGCCTTGGCGGCGGCGACCGGATCGCTCGATGTGGCGATGGCGGTCGGCCCGGTCAGCAGGCTGCTGATCTGGGCGTAGGCCGTACCTTCGGCTGCGATCTTGGCGAGACGGTTCTTTGCTACTTTGTAGCTGGCGCCTGCTTCGCGCATTTTCGACCGCAGCTGCGTTGACTGAGCCACGGTAAGACCCAGGTTGCGCGTCACCACGACAACACCGGCCTTTTCGAAGGTTGCGTTCAGCGAGGATACCAGCTCAGCTTTTTGAGCACGATCCATGCCATTCTCCACTCTTGCACAGGGCAGGGTGAACCCGGCCATGTGCGGTTAAATCGCAAGGTGGCCAAAGCCGGCCTTACGGTCATTTGTCCGAGGGGAATGTCGCCTGGCCTTCGATCCCCTTGGGGATTTGGGCAGACCCGGCGCGCCAGGGGCGAACCGGTGAAAAACTTTCCCCGTCTTGGCAGGAGATTAAGGAGGGCCAATTCCCCCCACCTGCTGTCTCGGACGGTCATACCCTCTCCCGCTTGCGGGAGAGGGAGGGGCCCAAGCCGCGAGGCTTGGGAGGGTGTGGGCCTGTTCAGGCTGGGCCATTACATGCCCACCCCCGCCCCCTCCCGCAAGCGGGAGGGGAGATTCTGTTACGCCGCCGCCAACTCGGCGACGTCGATCTTCACGCCCGGGCCCATGGAGCTCGAAAGAGCGACCTTGCGGACATATTTGCCCTTGGAGCCCGAGGGCTTCGCCTTGACGATGGCGTCGACGAAAGCCTCGAAATTCTTCTTGAGGTCGGCTTCGGAGAAGCTGACCTTGCCAAGCCCAGCGTGAATGATACCGGCCTTTTCCACGCGGAATTCGATCTGGCCGCCCTTGGCAGCCTTCACGGCTTCGCCGACATTGGGTGTGACGGTGCCGAGCTTGGGGTTCGGCATCAGGCCCTTGGGGCCCAGCACCTTGCCGAGACGGCCGACGAGACCCATCATGTCGGGTGTTGCGATCACGCGTTCAAAGTCGATATTGCCGCCCTGGATGCTTTCAAGCAGGTCTTCGGCACCAACGACATCGGCGCCAGCAGCGGTCGCTTCGGCCGCCTTTTCATTGCGGGCGAAAACGGCGACGCGAACGGTCTTGCCGGTCCCGGCGGGCAGCGTGACGACGCCGCGCACCATCTGGTCGGCGTGACGGGGATCGACGCCCAGGTTCATCGCGATCTCGAGCGTCTCGTCGAACTTGGCGGTAGCGTGCTTCTTCACCAGCGCGATGGCTTCCTCGACACCGTGCATCTTGTTCCGGTCAACGGCTTCAGCGAGAGCCTTCTGCTTCTTGGTCAGCTTTGCCATGTCCTTAGCCCTCCACAACCTGAAGGCCCATGGCCTTTGCCGAACCTTCGATGATGCGGGTCGCCGCCTCGATATCGTTGGCGTTGAGGTCCTTCATCTTGATCTCAGCGATCTCGGCAAGCTGCGAGCGCTTGATCTGTCCGGCGGACACCTTGCCCGGCTCCTTGGAGCCCGACTTCAGCTTCGCGGCCTTCTTGATGAGGAAGGTCGCGGGCGGGGTCTTCGTTTCGAAGGAGAAGCTGCGGTCGGCATAGACGGTGATGATCGTCGGGATCGGCATCGCCTTTTCAAGATCCGCGGTCGCCGCGTTGAAGGCCTTGCAGAATTCCATGATGTTGACGCCGCGCTGACCCAAGGCAGGGCCGATCGGCGGGGACGGGTTCGCGGCGCCCGCAGGCACCTGGAGCTTGATATAGCCCGTAATTTTCTTAGCCATTGTTCACTCACTCTATAGCCGGGTTGCCGCGCCGGGGCGCTTCACCCTGTTTCAAGTTTAGCGGTCAAGCAGCGGCCCGAAGACCGCCTCCCGCGATTTTCCCGGGGCGGACCCCGAAACTTTTCAATCCGTCATGCTGAACTTGTTTCAGCATCCATTGGCTCTGCCGTTGAGCTTCTTTCGAAAGCTTCGGCGCTCATGGACCCTGAAACAAGTTCAGGGTGACGAAAACCTTTATGTTCAACCCAGAGACGCGAGATCCCGGCCTTCGCCGGGATGACGGCCTGTGGGGGCCGTCACTTCGCCAGTTCCACCTGCTCGAAATCGAGTTCGACCGGCGTAGCGCGGCCGAAGATGGACACCGACACCTTCACACGGTTCTTTTCGAAATCCAGTTCTTCCACCACGCCGTTGAAGCTGGCGAAAGGACCGTCGAGAACCTTGACCTGATCGCCAATCTCGTAATTGACGTTAACCTTGTGCTTCGGCGCAGCGGCTGCTTCCTCCTTGGTGTTGAGGATGCGCGCGGCTTCCGCCTCGCTGATCGGCTGCGGCTTTCCGCTCGCGCCGAGAAAGCCCGTCACCTTCGGCGTGTTCTTGATGAGGTGATAGACATCATCGTTCATGTTGAGCTTCGCGAGCACATAGCCCGGAAAGAATTTGCGCTCCGAATGCACCTTCTTGCCCCGGCGCACTTCCGTCACGGTTTCGGTTGGCACCTCGACCGCCTCGACAAGCTGCTCCAGCCCCATGCGCGTGGCCTCGGCCATGATCGCGTCGCGGACCTTGTTCTCGAAACCCGAGTAGGCGTGGATGATGTACCAGCGCGACATGTCTACCCTTCGAACTCCAATCAACAGGCCCTAGCGGGCAAGGCCAAGCAACATCTGAACAATCCACCCGAAGAGCGAATCGATCCCGAAGAAGAACAGGCCGAGCATGCCAGTCATGATCACCACCATGATGGTGGTCATGACGGTTTCGCGACTCGTCGGCCAGACAATCTTGTTCGCCTCCGCGCGCACTTGCCGGACGAAATCGCCGGGGGATGTCTTGGCCACTGCTTCTAACCCGTTCATTCTGAAACAAAAAACAGCGAAACCAAAAGCCGCAGCCGGTCTTGCAACCGGAGCGGCTCTGACCTCGTTCAAAATTCCTTGCGGCCCATAGCCTTATCGGGGCGAGGTTGCAAGTTTTGGCAGGAGTGGAGGGACTCGAACCCCCGGCATTCGGTTTTGGAGACCGACGCTCTACCAGCTGAGCTACACTCCTGCAGCATCAAGGGAGCCGCTATTAGCTTGCACGTGCCGGACGTGCAAGCACATTGCCCATGGTGCCGGCCAAATCCGCCAGCACCGCCCGGCCCCGCGGAAAAATCGCGAGCACGCCCCAGGAAACCGCAAGGCCGATCGCTCCTTTGACCGCCAGATCGACGAGAATGATGTCTGCGAAACGGAAATGCAGCATTTCGTACAGCACCACCGCCATGATGGCATTAGACACGACATGCGGCCAAGCCATGTGGATGAGGTCGCGGGTTGCCACTGGTCCCCGGCGTCCGATCCAGTACCAGACGATAGGCATACGGATGAACATGTCGCTCAGGGCATAGGCGGCGGCCACCCCTGTCGCGCCCCAGGGCAGACCGATCAGGAACGCGGCCACGGACGTTACCGCTACGACCAGGCCCCACCGGGCAAATTCGCCGGTGCGCGACTGGCTGATGAACAGCCAGCCGGTCGTGGCTGATATGGGCTGATGGAGGGCCGCAAAGCCGAGCCAGACGAAGATCGGCACGCTGGGCGCCCAATGCTCGCCAAGTACCGCCGGAATGGCATAGCGGGCGTTCACGAGCATGAAGACCACGCCGGGAAGGGTAAAGAGCGCCAATTGCTGGACAGTGCGGACATAGACCGCACGGTAGCGGCCGGGCTGGTCCACCAGCCGCGAAAGAATCGGGATGACCACGCGTCCGACCGGCTGGTTGATCTGGCTCAGGGGGAAAAGAAGCAGCTTGTAGGCCCTGTCATAATAGCCGAGCTGCGCCGCCCCCGCGAACCGGCCGATCAGGATGTTGTCCAGGTTGCGCGAAAAGAAATTGAAGATGTTGAACCCCAGCATCCCCTTGCCGAAATGGATCATCGGCATCGCCTCCCGCAGCCGGAAGAGGCGGCCAGGACGCCAGCCGGAGGAGAACCAGCAGCCGATCGTAGTCGCGACCGCCGTTACCACGGTGGACGCGACAAGCGCCCAGACGCTGGGATGAATGACCGCCAGCACGACGGCGGCCAGAAAACCGGCAATCCCCGCCAGCACGTCGATCAGTGCCAGTCGCCCGAAATGCATCGAACGGTTGATGAGCGCCTGATGCTGGGAGGAAATGGCGGAAATCAGGATCGAACCGGCCAGCACCAGCACCGGCGCGACCAGGCCCGGTTCATTGTAGAACCAGGCGATAAGCGGCGCGCTGCCCGCGAATATGGCCCCCAGGAACGCCGCCACGCCGCTATTGATCCAGAAAATGGTGCTTAGCTGCTCCGGGGAAATCGATTTTGCCGTTATGATCGCATTGTTGAGGCCAAGCTGGCCAAACAGCATGACGAACAGCATCAACGGCGAAATCATGGCCATCAGCCCAAAATCCTGTGGCGAGAGCAGCCGCGACAGGACGACGACCGAAAGGATCTGGAGAATGGTGCGGAATGCCTGGGCGCCGCCCGTAAAGGCCGCGCCGACCGTCGCCTTGCGCCGTAGATTTTCCAGCGGCGGCTCAGTATCAGCGGCTGGCGTCAATATCTTCCTCCCAGCCCAAACCCAATTTTTCCGCCACCAGATCCGCGAGGGCGAGGGAAGCGGTGAGGCCAGGCGATTCGATTCCGAAAAGATTCACAAGGCCGGGTAGTCCATGATCCTGGGGCCCCGAAACCATGAAATCGGCAGCCGGTTCCCCAGGGCCGCTGAGCTTCGGGCGAATGCCGGCATAGCCAGGCACCAGCCGTTCCGGTTCGAGCTCCGGCCAAATGAGCCGCGCCGCCGCCAGAAAGCCCACATGGCGCGCTGGATCAACGCTATAGTCGATTTCGTCGATCCATTCGACATCGGGACCGAACCGGGCCGAACCGGCCATGTCGAGCGTCAGATGCGTGCCGAGCCCCCCCGGTACCGGCACGGGGTAGACGAGATGGCTGAACGGCGCCCGTCCCGAATAGGTGAAATAGACGCCCCGGGCATAGCGGACCTGCGGCACATGCCCGCTCGCCAGCCCTTGCGTCTGCCGGGCGAGCAGATGAGCGGTCAAGCCCGCCGCATTCACGACCAGCGAAGCAATGGCGGCCGGTTCCGCTTCGCCATCGATATGCACGCCCCATCCGTCGCGGCGCCGTGAAAGACCGGTAACACGGCTCTGGCGCGCGAATTGCGCGCCGCAATCCTCCGCCTCCCCGAGCAGCGACTGCATATAGGCATGCGAATCGATGATGCCGGTCGAAGGAGACAGCAATGCCTCATGACAGCCGAGCAGCGGCTCAAGCGATCGCACCTCTTGTGCGTCCAACCGCCGCAGATCGGTGACCCCCGCCCCCTCGGCGGCGGCCAGGATCGCGTCCAGCGCTACACCTTGTCCGGGGGTCGCCGCAAAGATCAGCTTGCCGCATTGCCTGCAGGGAAGGTCGCGCGCGTAACAATAGTCATAAAGCAGCTTTTTGCCACGGACACATAGCTCCGCTTTCAGCGATCCAAAGGGATAATAGATGCCCGCATGAATGACTTCGCTGTTCCTGGCGCTCGTCCAGGTGCCGAAATCCGCCTCTCCGTCCACGATGACCGTTTCGAGCCCAAGGCGCGCAAATCTGCGGGCTACAGCCAGCCCAACAACGCCAGCGCCGATGACGGCTGCACCAATCCGTGTCACCGAGCCGCCCCCTGTACCATGCCCCTCAACTCCTAGCCCGAAATAGCCATTGGGCCCGAGGCGAGAACTAGCATATCACTAAAATTATAGAAGTATCCGAATGGATAGTTCCGCTGCTCAAACGAAAGAGCATATGGAACCTATAGATATCCAGCGCGGTTACCGCCAAAAACCACGGGTCTCATGAAGGGGTGAATATGGCAACCATCTGTGCCGTGGTGTTGACTTATAACCGCATGGATCTTCTCGATTCCTGCCTCCACGCTATTGTTGCGCAGACGCATCAATGCGACCGCATCGTCGTAATTGACAATGCAAGCACTGACGGAACATTTGGGATGCTCGCCGAAAAATGGGCGGACCGGGTAGAGGTCTATTCCCTGCCCCGGAACATCGGGGCTGCCGGCGGCTTCAACATGGGCATGCGCATTGCCTATCGCACCGGCGCGGACGCCATTTGGGTGATGGATGACGATGTCATTCCCGAGCCCGATGCGCTGGAAAGGCTGATCGCCGCCAATCGCGTTCTGACCGATCGCGAGATTTCGGCGCCTTTTGTCATCTCCACCGCCCGCACGCCGCGCGGCCATGTGACCAATGTGCCTGATGTGGCGAACCGGCGGAACGCGCTTTCCTATCAGGCCTGGCCGGAACTGCTGGAGCACAGGATGGTGCCGGTGCGCAGGGCGACCTTTGTTTCGATCCTGCTGCCCCGCCGGACGCTGGCACGTTTTGGCCTGCCCTTTGCCTCCATGTTCATCTGGGGCGAAGACACCGAGTTCACGCTGCGCATCACCGCCAGCCAGCCGGGCTATATCGTCGGCGACAGCCGCTGCCTCCATGTGCGCCAGATGGACGGAAATCCTGATATTCGCACGGAGAATAACCCGGTGCGGGTCGGCTGGCATTATCATTATATCCGCAACTCGGTGTACACGGTCCGCAAATATGCGCCGCGCCGCACCTGGATGCGGCACATGACCCACAAGCTGCGGCAGGCGCTGTCGCTGTTCATTCAGGGCGAGACAAGCAAGGCCCTGATCGTCATGCGGGGCACGCTTCACGGACTTCGCTTCAAACCGGTGCTGGAGGCGGCTGATGCCCCCTTCGACGATGAAGGCGTCCGCACCGTTGCCTGGTCCGACCGCGGAGCGTCCCTGGCAATGGACGCGCCATCACAAGCGGCGGAGTGAACCCGGCATAAATTGGCGGGGCACTTACTCCCGTTCGTGCCGAGCGCAGTCGAGACACGTCCGCGCCAGGCCAGAGTCACGACTTTGCTCGGGACAGGGTCCTATAAACGGGCGCGAGCCGTCGACATGTTGAGATTCAGAGCAGCCCTGCCAGCGGGGAACTGGGATCGGCATACATGCGCCGCCCCATGCGCCCGGCAAGATAGGCCATGCGGCCTGCTTCCACCGATGCCTTCATCGCGCGGGCCATAAGCACCGGATCCTTTGCCTCTGCGATGGCCGTGTTCATGAGCACGCCGGTGCAGCCAAGCTCCATCGCCACTGCCGCATCGGACGCCGTGCCAACCCCTGCATCGACAAGTACCGGCAGCCTGGTGCCTTCGACGATCAGGCGAATGGTGACACGGTTCTGTATGCCAAGGCCAGAACCGATCGGCGCGCCCAGCGGCATGATCGCAACGGCGCCCGCATCCTCCAGTCGCTTGGCGGCAATGGGATCATCGACGCAATAGACCATGGGCTTGAAGCCCTCCTTGGCAAGGATCTCCGTCGCCCGCAGCGTTTCCACCATGTCCGGGTAAAGCGTCCTTGCCTCCCCCAGCACTTCCAGCTTCACAAGGTCCCAGCCGCCCGCCTCGCGCGCCAGCCGCAGCGTGCGGATCGCATCCTCGGCTGTGAAGCATCCGGCCGTATTGGGCAGATAGGTAATCTTGCTGGGATCGATATAGTCGGTCAGCATGGGGGCTTTGGGATCCGACACATTGACCCGGCGCACGGCCACGGTCACGATCTCTGCCCCTGAAGCCTCCACGGCAGCGGCATTCTGCTCAAAGCTCTTATATTTGCCCGTGCCGACAATCAGGCGCGAGGTGAAGCGTTTGCCCGCCACTTCCCAGCCATCATCGGCCCCGGCATCGCCGCCGCCGACGAAATGGACGATCTCCAATTCATCGCCATCCTCGACCGCCACCTGCCGCAACGTGGAGCGGGGGACGACCTCCAGATTGCGTTCGACCGCGACCTTTTCCGGCGCAAGGCCAAGCTCACCGGCCAGTTCGGCAAGAGTGATCCCCTGGCGCACACGACGATGTTCGCCATTGATCCTGACTGAAATGGTTCCGTCGACGCTCATCCAGCTACCTATCTTCATATTCGCTTTTGCGCATTTCCGCTGGCCGCCATATAGGGAGGCAAACGACCGGCCTGCAACCGAAAGGAAGCCTTAATGGCGGAGCCTGTGGAAAGCCCCAAGAAAATATATGTGCTGAACGGCCCTAATCTGAACCTGCTCGGGACCCGCGAGCCGGAAATCTATGGTTCCGACACGCTGGACGATATTGCCGGACGGCTGGAGGATCAGGCGCGCGAGGCCGGCGCGGAAATCGAGTTCCGCCAATCGAACCATGAGGGGCACCTTATCGACTGGCTGCATGAGGCGCAGGCGGAGGGCGTGCAGGCCGTCATCCTCAATCCCGGCGGTTTCACCCATACGTCGGTGGCCCTGCACGACGCGATCAAGTCGATCGTGACGCCAGTGATCGAGGTGCATCTGTCGAACCCGCACAAGCGCGAGGAATTCCGGCACAAAAGCTATGTGGCGCAGGCCGCCAGAGGCACCATTGCCGGCTTCGGCCCGCTTTCTTATGAACTGGCCCTTTCCGCCGCGCTCAAACTTTAGTCGCAGCACTGTTGCGCTTCGTCCCGCAAGGGAATAGGCGCTTGAGGAAATTTTCCAACGAGGACGTGCATGGCTGACAAGAATGAAGGGGGCGCAATGCAGATCGATGTGAAACTGGTGCGGGATCTGGCCGAAATGCTGGATGTCACCAACCTCTCGGAGATCGAGGTGCAGGATGGCGAGCGCCGCATCCGCGTGGCGCGGACCTTGAGCGCGGTCGCCTATCACGCTGCGCCGCCTGCGCCCGCCGCCGCAGCACCTGCTGCGCCTGCTGCTGTTGAGGCTCCTGCCGCAGCATCTGCCCATAAGAATGCGGTCAAATCTCCAATGGTCGGCACCGTCTATCTGGCGCCTGAACCCGACGCTGCCCCCTTTGTGGCAGTGGGCGGGCAAGTGAAAGCGGGCGATACGCTGCTGATCGTGGAGGCGATGAAGGTGATGAACCCGATCACCGCACCCACGGCAGGCACGGTCAAGGCCTTGCTGGTTGAAAATGGCCAGCCGGTCGAGTTCGATCAGCCTCTCGCCGTCATCGAGTAAGCCGCAGCCATGGGCTTTGAAAAGATCCTGATAGCCAATCGCGGCGAAATCGCGCTCCGGATTCACCGGGCGGCGCATGAGATGGGCATCAAGACGGTGGCGGTGCACTCGACCGCCGACGCGGATGCCATGCATGTGCGGCTGGCGGACGAGGCGATCTGCATCGGCCCTCGCGCCGCAGCCGACAGCTATCTCAACATACCCAATATCATTTCGGCAGCGGAGATTTCGGGCGCGGATGCCATCCACCCCGGCTATGGCTTCCTCTCCGAAAATGCGCAGTTCGCCGAAATTGTCGAGGCGCATGACATCGCCTTCATCGGCCCCAAACCCGAACATATCCGCATCATGGGTGACAAGGTCGAGGCAAAGCGCACTGCAGGCGCGCTGGGCTTGCCGCTGGTGCCGGGCTCTGACGGCGCGATCTCCAGCATTGCCGAGGCGAAGAAGATCGCCCATGAGATCGGTTATCCGGTCCTGATCAAGGCCGCCTCGGGCGGTGGCGGACGCGGCATGAAGGTGGTCCCGTCGGAGGACCAGCTTGAAAGCCTGATGCAGCAAGCGGGATCGGAGGCGAAAGCCGCCTTTGGCGACGCCACCGTCTATATGGAGAAATATCTCGGCAATCCCCGGCATATCGAATTCCAGGTCTTCGGCGACGGCAAGGGCAATGCCATCCACCTGGGTGAGCGCGACTGTTCGCTGCAGCGGCGGCACCAGAAAGTGCTGGAGGAAGCCCCTTCCCCCGTCATTTCGTCGGAAGAGCGGAATCGCATGGGAGAGGTCGTGCGCAAGGCGATGGCCGATATGGGCTATCGCGGGGCGGGCACGATCGAGTTCCTCTATGAGGACGGCCAGTTCTACTTCATCGAGATGAACACCCGGCTTCAGGTCGAACATCCGGTGACCGAGATGATCACTGGCGTCGATCTCGTCCGCGAACAGATCCGCATCGCGGAAGGATTGCCGCTCTCGGTGGCGCAGGAGGACCTCGTCTTTTCCGGCCATGCGATCGAATGCCGCATCAATGCCGAAGATCCCAGGACCTTCGCCCCTTCGCCCGGCACCGTCAGCAGCTACCATGTTCCTGGCGGCATGCATGTGCGGGTCGATAGCGGCCTGTACCAGGGATACCGCGTGCCTCCCTATTATGACAGCATGATAGGGAAGCTGATCGTCTATGGCCGCACGCGCGAGGGCTGCATCATGCGCCTTCGCCGGGCGCTGGAGGAATATGTGATCGAAGGGATGAAGACCACCATCCCGCTGCACCAGAAGCTGCTGCGCGATCCGGAATTCCAGAATGGCGACTATACGATAAAATGGCTGGAAGAGTGGCTCGCGCGGGAGGACAACCAGTGAAGGCGACGATCTGGCACAATCCGAAATGCGGTACATCCCGCAAGACGCTGGCGATCCTTGAGGAGACGCCGGGTGTCGAGCTGGAGGTCATCGAATATCTGAAGGCCCCGCCCCGCCGGGAAAAGCTGGCCGCACTCTACAAGGCCGCAGGCATAACGCCCCGCGACGGGCTTCGCGCCAAGCAGGAGGAGGCAGCGCCCCTCCTTGATGCCGATGACGACTCGATCCTTGACGCCATGGTGGCAAATCCGATCCTGATCGAACGGCCCCTGGTAGAGACCGAAAAAGGCGTCCGCCTCTGCCGCCCGCAGGAAAAGGTGCGGGAGATTTTGTAACGCTGCTGCGTCGAAGCGGCGGTCCTTGCCCCCTCTCCCGTGGGGAGAGGGAAAAGCGGATCGTCCGCTCCTAATCCAAGCCATGCCCATAATATCTTGCCCAAAACTCGCCCTCTCGCCTACCTTGCGCTACAGAAGGTAGGAGACAACATGGCGACGGTGGCGGTTTACAGTCTGAAGGGCGGGGTGGGGAAAACGACATTCGCCATCAATCTCGCCTGGGCCGCGGCCAATATTTCCAAACGCCGGACGCTGATCTGGGACTTGGACCCCCAGGCAGCCTCCACCTACATTTTGATGGACGGCCCCTCGTCCAAAGGTTCCGCACAGGCGATCTTTGCGCGAAATGTCGATGCGATGGACATGGTGCAGCCCTCCAATGTGGAGGGCGTCGACCTGCTGGCCGCAGACACGTCATTGCGGGGCCTCGATCATTTCTTTTTCGAACTGGGCAAGAAGCGGCGGCTGGCAAAGCTGCTGGGCGGTCTTTCCAGGCATTATGACCGCATCATCCTCGATTGCCCACCGAACCTCACCCAGACGAGCGAACAGGTGCTTCGCGCCGCCGACCTTGTCATAGTGCCCGTAATCCCGGCGCCGCTGTCACAACGGGCGTTGATGGAGGTCGTCAATTTCCTCGACCGCCAGAAAAGCCGTCACGCGCCAATCCTCCCGGTCTATTCGATGGTCGACCGGCGCCGGTCCTTGCACCGTGTCGCCCTGGAGGAAAAAGCGGATTGGCCCGTTGTCCCAATGGCAAGCTCCGTCGAGCAGATGTCCGTCCGCAAAGCCCCTCTCGGCGAATTCGAACCGCATTGCCCCGCCGCCAAGGCGTTCACAAGGCTGTGGACCGGGGTTGAACGCAAGTTGCGGACGCAGGGTTAGGCTATCAAAGAGAAGCGGGGTCCCTGCCTGCGCAGGGACGACGGAAAAAAGATCAGATGGAACGTCCTATTTGACCCATCCCCTGACCCCCCTTTCTGTCATCCTCAGCGGCAGCAAGTCCCAGCGTCCGCCATCACCTGGCGGCCATTACGCCACTGCGCTCCGCTGCATTCCGGCGAACAGGGCCAATGCTTCATTGGCTGGCATGGGACGGCCATAATAATAGCCCTGGATTTTCTTGCAGCCGAGACGATTGATCATCTCCGCCTCTTCCTGATTTTCCACGCCCTCGGCGGTGGTCGACATGCCAAGGCTGTCCGCCAGCGCAACAACTGCGCGAATGATGGCGATGCTTTCCGGCACATTTTTGGAAGCACCCTGAACGAAGCTGCGGTCGATCTTTATGGTGCTGAACCTCGTCTTGCGGAGATAGCCGAGCGAGGAATAGCCGGTTCCGAAATCGTCCAGCGACAATTTGACGCCCAGCGCCAATATGCGGTCCAGGATCTGCTCAGCCCCGGTGCCCTGCATGAACACGCTTTCGGTAACTTCCAGCTCCAGCCGGTAGGGGGGCAAGCCGCTATGCGCCAGCGCCGAGGTTACGGCAGTGACGAAATTGGGGTCGGTAAGCTGCTCAGCCGACACATTGACGGCGACGCGGACATGGGAAGGCCAGTTCATTGCCTCCACACAGGCGGTGCGCAGCACCCATTCGCCGATGGGGGCAATGAGCCGCGCCTCTTCCGCGACCGGGATGAACTTGACCGGCGAAATTGCGCCCATTTCGGGGTGGGTCCAGCGGACGAGGGATTCAAAGCCCTCTACCGCTCCGGAGGCGGCATTGACTACCGGCTGATAGGCGAGGTGCAGTTGCTGCTTCTCAAGCGCCTCGCGAAGCGCGATCTCCAGCACCCGCCGCTCCTCGGCATGGGCGTGCAGTCGGTGCTCATAGTTGTGGTGCAGGCCACCGCCCGCTTCTTTCGACCGGTAAAGCGCCAGGTCAGCGCTACGGATCAGCGTTTCCGGCGTGCGGCCATCGCGCGGCCCGATTGCCGATCCGACGCTGGCGCCGATGTAGAGAACATGCTGATCGACTTCATAAGGCCGCGACAGCGCCTCTATGATTTCGAGGGACAGCCGTTCCACATAATCGGTGTCATGCACTTCGCGGATCACCACCGCAAATTCGTCCCCGCCGAGCCGGCCGCACAGCTCATTCTTTGAGCAGACATGGCGCAGCCGCTCCGAAACGCGCGCGAGCAGCCGGTCCCCCACTAGGTGGCCGAGCGTGTCATTGACTGCCTTGAACCGGTCGAGATCGATCATCAGGAAACCGCAGCGCCTGTTCCACCGCTCCATTTCCTGCATCGCATGATCCAGCACTTCAGTGAGATGCAGGCGATTGGGCAAGCTCGTAAGCGTGTCAAAATGTGCGAGCTGCGCAATCTTTTCCGAAGATTCGCGCTGCTTGGTGACATCCGAACCTACGCCCCGGAACCCTTGGAACGCCCCCTTTTCATCGACGCGAGGCGAAGCGGACAGCTCCCACCAATGCCGCTGCCCGCCGATGTCCACGTCGAGCACCAGATTGGCGAAGCTTTCCCGCCGCTTGATCTTTTCCGCCAGTTCATGGAGCGCCCGCGAAAACTGGCCCGACTCCCAGGCACTGCCCGCCAGCAGCTGCAATAGCGGCTTGCCCTCGATTTCGGCCGCGTCCATGCCAAGGGCGCGCGCAAAGCGGGGTGAAACATCCGTCACCCGGCGCGCAGCATCCGTCTGCCAAAGCCAATCGGCGTTGCTGTCCTCAAATTCGCGCAGCAGCAGGCTCACCACCTCGCTTTTTTCCTGAAGCTGCGTGGTCGCCGTGACCTGCGTGCTGTAGGCGCGGGCATGCCGCAGGCTGGCCACGATCAGCAGCAAAGCATAGCAGACCACCACAGCCGGGAGTTGGAAGGAGCCTATTCCCATCATCATATAGGCGTTGGCGCCGCCCAATATGGTAAGGAACAACAGCGTCGAAAGCGGCAAGCCGATATAAGTCAGCGCCGTTCCCGCCATGATGCAACTCATCAGTGCCCAGACCGAAATGAGTTCGACCGGATTGCCCGAATGGGCGAAGAGGACGGACGGAACGGCCCAGATCAGGCCCAACGCAAACATCCATGCCCCGTCGCGGAGGACAGTGGAAGCATTGACCCCGGCATGGTCGGCCTGGATTCTGGCTCGTCCGCCACGATGATAGAGACCGCCGACGCCAACCGCGAGCAGAACCCACCCGCCAAGAAGCAGCCAGCTTACGGTGGCCGCAAAAACGCCGCATATGAAGATCACGGCAAAGCCGAACAGCAGGAAATAGAGAGAGCCCAGACGGTCGATCGAGCGGAACTGGGAGCGGCGCAATTGCTCCACATCCATGTCAGCAGGGCTGGAAAAGCCCATGAGCACGCCCAAGGGAAGCTTTTGCGACGTCATCACCACATCTTCGAAGCAGGTTGCCGGGTAAAGGCCAGCTTAAGAAAGCGAAGTTAGCGAATGGTAACCGTGACGCGGATTTTGCAGATTGCTTTAATTGAACGCCTTCACCCTGCTGCGTGGCGGAGGCGCTTCAAGGCTGCATCCCGCCCGATGAGCGGCAATAGCGCGCCCATGTCGGGACCATGTTCGCGGCCGGTGAGGGCAAGGCGAAGCGGCAGGAACAGGGACTTGCCCTTGCGCCCGGTCCGCTCCTTCAGCACACCGGTCCATTCTTTCCAGACCTCATTACCCCAGGAGAGCGCCGCCAGGGCATCGATAGCCTCGCCAATGAAAGCCCGGTCTTCTGCTTCCAGCGCCGGGACGTCCAGAGGACCAGTGACCACCAACCACCAATCCCTGACCTGATTCACCTTTTCTAGATTGGGCCGGATCGCCGCCCATGCAGCCGCATCCATCCCATCGGGCAAGCGGTCCTTCACCGCCTCATAATCCAGCATGTGAACGATGCGCTGGTTGAGGGCCCCAAGTTCGGCTTCGTCGAACCGGGCGGGCGCGCGGCCGAACCGGGCGAAATCAAAGCCGGGCAAGAGCGGCGCGGGGTCAGTCACAGGCTCTACAGGATCGCTGGTCCCGATCCGCGCCAACAGCGCAATCAGCGCGACCGGCTCAATGTCCTGTTCACGAAAGGCGGCGACGCCCAGAGAACCGAGCCGCTTGGAAAGCTTTCCTTCTGTCCCGGTCAGCAGCGCCTCATGCGCGAAGGCAGGAGGCGGGGCGCCCAAGGCCGTGAACATCTGTATCTGAGTCGCCGTGTTCGAAACATGATCCTCGCCACGCACGACATGGGTGATGCCCATATCGACATCGTCAATGACCGACGGCAGCATGTAAAGCCAGGAGCCGTCCTCCCGCCGGATGACGGGATCGCTGATCAGCTTCGGATCGAAATGCTGCGGTCCCCGAATCAGGTCCGTCCATTCGATCGGCGACTCATGCTCGAGCTTGAAGCGCCAGTGCGGCCGCCGCCCATCTGCTTCGAACACCGACCTCTGCTCGTCCGTGAGCGAAAGCGCCGCGCGGTCATAGACAGGAGGGAGGCCGCGGCCCAGGAGCACCTTGCGCTTCAGATCCAACTCCTGAGCGGTCTCGTAGCAGGGATAGACCCGTCCGGCTGCCTTCAGCCGTTCAAACTGCGCCTCATAAAGGGCAAAGCGCGCCGACTGCCGCTCTTCCCCGTCGGGGGTCAGGCCAAGCCAGGCAAGATCGGCCCGGATCCCCTCCGCATATTCCTCCCTGGACCGCTCCACATCGGTATCGTCGAGCCGCAGCAGGAAGCGCCCGCCATTTTTGCGCGCCCACATCCAGTTATGAAGCGCAGCACGGATATTGCCGACATGAAGATGCCCAGTGGGGGAAGGAGCAAAGCGGGTAATCACCGTCATTTTTTCTGTTCTCTCATCTTGCGTTCCGCTTCCTCGCGATGCGCCATGAAATGCGATGCCCAGCGCAGGCCCATGCCCGACACCGAAGTAGCCACGCCGCCGAGCAGGGCGTAGGTCAGCCAGCGGCTTTCATGCGCGGACTTCCATGACACGATCGCGAGCAGGAGCACGCTGATAATGGACACGGCATAGCCCAAGGTCTTGATGAAGAAGGCCGTGCTCATGAGGTCCGGAATGCGTTGGTGATGGGATAGCGCCGGTCGCGCCCGAAATTGCGGGTGCCCAGTTTCACGCCGGGCGGGGCTTGGCGGCGCTTATACTCGGCGACATAGAGCAGCCGCTCGATCCGGGCGACCGTCTCCTCCTCGAAACCTCGGGCGACCAGTTGCGCGACGGACAGTTCCTCCTCGACCAGGCCATAAAGGATGGGATCAAGCACCTCATAGGGAGGCAGGCTGTCCTCATCCTTCTGATCTTCGCGCAATTCCGCGCTCGGCGGCTTGGTGATCACCCGTTCCGGCATCACAGGCCCTTCAGGCCCAAGCGCGAAAGGGGCGCGGTTCTCATTCCGCCAGCGGGACAGGTCAAAGACGGTCGTCTTATAGGCATCCTTCAGCACGGAATAGCCGCCCGCCATATCCCCATAAATAGTGGCATAGCCGACCGACATCTCGCTCTTGTTGCCGGTGGTGAGCAGCATATGGCCAAATTTGTTGGAGAGGGCCATCAGCGTGACGCCACGAATGCGGGACTGAAGATTTTCCTCGGTAAGATCGGGCTTTCTACCCTCAAAGGCCGGCGACAGCATGGCGTCGAAGGCTTCCACCGCCGGACCGATGGGAATGCTATCAAGGCGGCAGCCCAGCATGCGCGCGCATTCGGCCGCGTCCTCAAGGCTTTCCTTGCTGGTGTAGCGGGAGGGCAGCATCACGCACCAAACGCGGTCGGCGCCAAGGGCATCCACAGCGACCGCCGCCGACAAGGCGCTGTCAATGCCGCCGGACAGCCCAAGCACCACGCCGGGGAAGCGGTTGCGGTTCACATAGTCGCGAAGGCCAAGGACCATCGCATTGTAAACATCTTCGGGGTAGGGATTGGGCGTGGCGAGGTCCCCCTGCGCACAT